>JBBRJU010000029.1:0-11408 GCA_038218895.1 Burkholderiales bacterium | reverse complement strand
GGTGGTGCACGGCCACCCCACCTACGCCACGGTGCTGGCCATCCAGGGGCTGGAGATCCCCCCGCTGCACTACATGATCGCCGCCGCCGGTGGTGCGCCGATCCGCTGCGCGCCATATCACACCTACGGCACGGCGGCCTTGTCGGCAGCCGCAGTGGCTGCGCTCGAAGGGCGCAAGGCCTGCCTGCTGGAACACCACGGTCTGCTGGCCTTCGAGCACAACCTTGACAAGGCCATGTGGCTGGCCGGCGAGGTGGAGACCCTGGCCCAGCAGATGGTGATGTGCCTGAGCCTGGGTGGGCCGCGGGTGCTGCCCGCGGCCGAGATCGCCGTGGTGGTGGACAAGTTCAGCCGCTACGGGCTGAAGAGCCGCTGAGCGGCGGCATGGATCAGCGCCCGCGGGCATCACTGGCGGCGCTGGCCGCGCTGGCGGCCGCTGCAGACGCCGGTGGTACCAGTTGTGCCAGGGACTGGGCCCGGCTGCGGTCGGCCTGGCGCAGGCATTCGGTGCGCACCGCCGCCACCAGCAGGGGCTGGCACAGCTGGCGCTGCCGGCGGTATGTCGCCTCCACCCCGGCCGGTGTGGCGGCGGCGGCGATGGCGGCCTGGCTGGCGCCCACTGCGGGTGATGCCGATGCTGCATTTGCTGCAGCTGCGGCGACGGGCTGGCTGGTGCTGGCGGCCACGTCGGCTTGCAGCATGGCCGCCAGCAGGCCTGCGTACACCAGCCGCCAGGTCATGCCTGCGCGCTGCATCAGCGCGGCTGGCGGCGGCGTTGTGCCAGCCAGCCGGTGGCCAGCAGGCCGGCCAGCATCAGGGCCAGCGTGCCTGGTTCTGGCACCGCCACCACCGCGCCCACCCCGGACAGGGTCAGCACCGTGCCCGGGTCGCCGACCGAGCTGATGGTGAGGAAACGCCCCGACAGCGCATGCCCGGTGTCCGACAAGCCCAGCCGCACGCGGAAGGTCTCGCCGGGCTTCAGCAGATCGGCATTCCACTGCAGCGCGACGCTGGCGTCGCAGCCTGCGCCGGTGCAGGCCGCATCCAGCGGCGTCGCGCCTTCGGTCAGGTTGCTGTTGAGCGCAAACCGGGTGAGGATGCCGTTGACCACATCGGGCGCACGCGCCTCGCGCCGCAGCGGGTCGCCCGGGGCCAGGTTGCCCCAGGTCTCGGACACCTTGTCGATGAAGCTGGGGTCGCCGTCGGGGTTGGCGAACACCATGAAGCGCAGCTGGCTGAAGCTCTCGACCGCACTGGTGTTGCGCACGCTGTACGCGATGCGCATGCGGTCGGTGCCGGCGTCGGTCAATGCAAAACTGTATTGCAGCAGTGTGTTGCGGCCGACCACGGTGGTCGGGCTGCCGGCGCTGCTGAGCCCCTGCACGAACAGCTGGGGAATCAGCTCAAAGATTTCACCGGTGTTGCCATAGGCGATCCGGGTCATGAAGCCGTCGCTCTCGGTGATGGAGGGCGCGCCCACCACGGCGCGGGCCGCAGTGGCCGCCAGCAAGGCACTGGCCAGGGTGATGCGGCGCAGCAGCAGGCTGCGGGTTCGGGTGGCGGAGATGGTCATCCGGGGCTCCTCGGGGTGGGTTGGGGTGGTGGCCGCTCAGCGGGCCGGGCGCTCGGCTTCGGTCTGGCCGACCAGGTCGTACTCGCGCACGATGCCGGGTGGAACGAAGGCCTTCTCCGATGAATCGATGCGGCCCGCGCCCGGTGCCGAGACGGCCACCTGCAGGGCAGGGCGCAGCACGCCGCACACCGGGCACAGCGGCGGGTCGGGATCGTCCGGGTTGGGGTAGGCGCGCCGCAGCGAGATCAAAATCGACAGGTTGCCCACCCGGCGCACGCCTTCGCCGTACAGGTCGTCGGTGATCTCATTGACCAGCTCGCTGGCCGACTTGGCGCGGCGCGGGTCGAGCTTGGGGTCCATCGGCGCGTCGGCCCAGCCGTCGAGCCGGGCGTACTGCACGCCGCTGTCGGTCACCGCCACCGTCGCCAGGCCGGGCGCCAGCACATGGTCGAGAACCAGCCCGGTGGCCGGGTCTTGCAGCAGCCCGCCGGGCACCACCAGGGCGCGTGGCAGGGTCACCATCTTGTGCACCGTCAGCTGGGTGCGGGTGCCACGCTTGTCATCTTCTGCACCCACCACCAGGCTGCGCACCGGCAGCGGGTTCCTCACCCCCTTGGGGGGCACCGGGATGTCGCTGCGCGGCACGCCCAGCAGATCCATGAACTTCAGCGCCTGCGCATAGGCGTCGCTGTCGCTCAACTTGGCCGATAGGGGCAGGCTGGTGGCGTCGGGGTTGAAGGCCGCGCGGCGGGTGAACATCAGGTCGCCCGAACCGATGTTCTTGCTGTAGGCCAGCAGGGTGAAAGCGCCGGTCTCGCTCTCGCGGTTGCCGGCTTCCACCACGCACAGGCCGACATCGGGTTCCTTGGCATTGGTGCTGGTGCTGCGGCAATCCGGTGCAAAGCTGGCCGCCTGGCGGCCGAACAGGGCGCTGGTGACGCGGCCAGGGTCGAAGCCCCGCGACAATCCCGGTTCGGGCTTGACGGTCATCAGGCGCTCCACCACCGGGCCGCTGCCTTCGCCCAGCAGGCTGCGCACTTGCTGGGCTACCGCAGCGCGCAGTTGCTCCTTCGGGTCGGCGGTTTGGGCGCTGGCCAGCATTGGCAGCACGGCCAGCAGCGCGGCGCACAGCGGTGCCAGCTGGCGGGTGGTTCGGCGGGTCTGGCCGTGTTGGCCGTGTTGGTGGCGAGAAGGGTGCGAGGTCATGGCATCAGTCCTTTCGAAGTGGCAGGCAAAGCGCTGCCGGCGCAGCACCAGGCGGTGCGCGCAGTTCATCGGTGAAGTCAGGCAGGCCGGTCGGCCGAGCGTTTTGCGCAGGGCAACTGGTGACGCCTGCTGCTCAGGGCGCGAAGGCGTTCTCGCCGACCGGGTCGCAGCCGGGGTAGCCCATCCAGGCGTAGTAGCTGCGGCCCGACGGCGCACCGAAGGCAGCGCTGTTGTTGTAGCGCTCGTTGAGCAGGCGGTTGATGGCCGACGCGGCGCTGGGGCCCACGGTCATCGCGGTGGGGCACTGGTCCTGGCAGGTGCCGAACCAGTTGAACGGGTCATAGCCGGCGCAGGCCATCTTGTTGGACTTGTAGTGGCTGCCCGTCCAGGCCCGCGCCACCGACTGCACATGGCCGTTCATCGCGGTGGCGGCGTAGTCGCCGTTGAAGGAGGAACTGATCCACATCAGGCCGTGGAAGCCGGTGAACACATGCAGGCCCTTGGCGGCGCCGGGCTTCTTCATCGCCACCCGCATGTTGCTGAAGTAGCTGTCGTTCAGGCTCAGGCAGGACGATGCATGCAGGAACTTCAGGTTGCTGTCGCCGACGAACATGTTGCCGCTGGCGCTGCCCATCACCGCGCTGCAGGTGCCCAGCGCGCTGTTGCGCATCAGCGCACCCCAGCGGTCGCCGGCGTTGTAGCCATGCGCTGCCACGATGGCCGCGTCGGGCCAGTCGACATAGGAGAAATCCTTGCAGCCCGCATTGACGCTGGGGTCGCAGAAGCGCTTGACCGTCATGTCCCCGTCGACGAATTTTCCGGTCTTGGCATGGCCCATGTTGCCCATCCAGTCGTACCAGGCATTGGCCATGCCGGGCCACGCGCCGCGGTTGGAATCGGTGTCACCGGGGGCGCAATTGCCGCCGCTCCAGTTGCCGATGGCGTACATGTCGACCTTGAGCGCCAGCGCGGTGCCCAAGGCAGTGGAGAGTGCCAGGCCGGCCATGCAGCGCAGGGCCAGCCGGGTGGGTCGGGTCAGTGGGTGCATGTGCGTTCTCCTGGAGTCGCCGGGGTTCGATCCGGCATGAAGCGGACCTTAGGACTGGCCACTGCAGGGGTCAACGCTTTCGGCGCTGCGGGCTCATCCCACAGGCTTAATCTGTCCTTGGTGCATGTCTCCACCCCTGGGTGGAGAGATGTTTCAAGGTGCATCCTGGTGGATATCTACCTGGCTTGCAAGGTGAGCGACAGAGTCGCTCACAGGATGAGCTGGGTCTGCGTGACCACGGCGCACAGCTTGCCCTGGTCGTTGCGGATCATGGTCTGCCACACATGGGTGCTGCGGCCGCGGTGCAGCGCAATACTTTCGCCTGAGACCGTGCTGCCCAGCTTGGCGCCGGCGATGAACTTGGTGCTGCTATCGGTGGTGGTGGTGCGTTGGCCGGCACCCAGGTTGACCACCGTGCCCACTGCGCCCAGCGTGTCGGCAAAGGCCATGTAGGCGCCGCCATGCAGGATGCCACCACTGGTGCACAGGTCGGGCCGCACCAGCATCTCGGCTGCGATGCGGTCGGGCGCCACGGCGGTCAGCCGCACGCCCATCAGGCCGGGAAACAGGGGGTCCAACATGGCTTGCACAGCCGCAGCGTCCAGCATTGGTTCGGTCTCCGGGTGGGGCGTGTCAGGGGATCGACCTGTCAGCGGATCGACAGCGCGGTCGATAGACTAGCGGCTTCTGCCTGTCATTGGGGAGTAGCCGCCCGGTCACGATGTGATGGTGACGGGGCGGGCGTCAACACACTTGGCCGCGGGTTCGCCCGCGCACGGCCATGGCGCCCGCAGCACCCAGCCCGCCCGGGCTGCGCCTGGCAAGACCTTTGACTGCGCTGCCTCCGCCGCGGGCCGGGGGGCAGCGTGGTCATCGGTGTCTCACCGGCCCCATTGAAAGTGATCTCCATGGAAGCCTTGCTGATTTCCACCGGCATCGTTGCGCTCGGTGAAATGGGCGACAAGACGCAGTTGCTGGCCGTGCTGCTGGCGGCGCGCTTTCGCAAGCCGGTGCCCATCGTGCTGGGCATCCTGGTGGCCACGCTGGCCAACCACACCATGGCTGGTGCGCTGGGCGGTCTGCTCGCCGCCTGGATGGGCCCGCAATGGCTGCGCTGGGCAATCGGTGGCTCCTTCCTGGCCATGGCGGTGTGGATGCTGGTGCCCGACAAGCTCGACGACGTCGAGACCGCAGGCAAGGGCCAGCGTCTGGGCGTGTTCGGCACCACGGTGCTGGCCTTCTTTCTGGCCGAGATGGGCGACAAGACCCAGATCGCCACCGTGGCCCTGGCCGCGCGCTACCCCGACCTGCTGGCCGTGGTGGCCGGCAGCACGCTGGGCATGATGCTGGCCAATGTGCCTGCAGTGCTGCTGGGCGACGAGATCGCCAGGCGGGTGTCGATGACCCTGGTGCACGGCATCGCCGCAGCCATCTTCGCGCTGCTGGGCGTGCTCACGTTGATGAACGTCGGGCAGCTGCTCTGAGCGCCTGGCGCGGCTGGCCCTGGCCGCCCGTCCGGCAGCAAGTCACGCGGCGTGGCCGCCGGTCCGTGTCAGCCGTCACGAACCCTTGGGACGGGGGGTGGCAGGGCCCGGACCGGTCCGCGACATTGCGGTCCTCCCGGGCTGCAAGGCCCTTTCCATCGGACTCCAAGCACATGAACAAGACCCTGATCGCCGCCGCGCTGTGCACGTTGATCGCAGCCCCCACCCTGGCCCTGGCTTCCAGCAATCTGGTGGTCAACGGCAGCTTTGAAGCCACGGCGCAGGCCAGCGGCACCTGGGCGATCTATCACGCGGTGGCGGGCTGGACGACCATTGCCGGCTCGGGCATCGAGGTGCGCAACAACGCCGTGGGCAGCGCGTTCGACGGCAACAATTTCGTCGAGCTCGATGGCTATAGCGGCCAGGGCAACACGACGATGCAGCAGCAGCTGATCACCCAGGCCGGCCAGTTGTACGACCTGGGCTTTGCCTACTCGCCGCGCATCGGCGTGGCCAGCGCTGCATCCAACGGCATCGCGGTGGCCTGGAACGGCATGACGCTGAACACCCTGTCAGGCAAGGGCAAGAACGAGCACAACTGGGTCGAAGCCGGACTGCAGGTCGTCGGCACCGGCCATGACGTGCTGAGCTTTCGCGCCACCGGCTTGAACGAAGGCCTGGGCGGCTCGCTCGACGCGGTGTCGCTGACTGCCGCCGTGCCCGAGCCGGCCACCTACGCGATGATGTTTGCCGGCCTGCTGGCCGTGGGCTTCATGGCCCGCCGTCGCGCCTGATTCCGGCCGCAGCGTCCAGGGCCGGTCGGCGCTGTCCTTGAACGGGATCGCTGCATGCCGGCCGCGTCCGGCAGTTCTTCGGTCAGCAGGGGTTCAGGCTGTACAGGCAGGCCAGCAGACTGCTGCAGTCTCTACCACGCAACTGCAGCGGCTTCAGGATCTGTTGGCGATGCAGGCGACATCGCCATAGGCATGCGCCAGCAGGCCACGCTCCATGGCCAGCGCGGTGTCAGTGCTGCAGTGCCGACAACAGCTTGTCGTGGATGCCGCCGAAGCTGCCGTTGCTCATCACCAGCACCAAGTCGCCTGGCTTGGCGGTCTGCACGATGGCAGCCACCAGGCCATCCACCGTGTCGGCCACCACCGCCTGAGCGCCCAGTGGTGCCAAGGCCTCGGCTGCGCTCCAGCCGTAGTCGCCTTGCAGGCAGAAGCTCATATCGGCCTCTTCCAGCGCCCAGGGCAGCAGGGCCTTCATCTCGCCGCGCTTCATGGTGTTGGTGCGTGGCTCGAACACCACCAGCACCCGCGCCAGGCCCGCCTTGCGGCGCAGGCCGTTGAGCGTGGTGCGCATCGCGGTGGGATGGTGGGCGAAATCGTCATACACCTTCACGCCGCGCGCTTCGCCCCGCAGCTCCAGCCGGCGGCGCACATTCTGGAAGTCGGCCAGCGCGGCGGCGGCTTGCTCGGGCGGCACGCCCACATGCTCGGCCGCGCCGATGGCCGCCAGCGCATTCAGCTGGTTGTGCTCGCCCAGTTGCTGCCAGTCCACCCGGGCGATCTTCAGGCTGCCACGCAGCACGTCGAAGGCATGGGGCTCGCCGCGGGCGCGCAGGGCGCCGGGCTCTTCCTTGCGCGCGCCGAAGCGCTGCAACTCGCTCCAGCAGCCGCGCGCCAGCACCCGGTCGAGTGCGGCCTCGCGTGCATTCACCACCAGCCGGCCGCTGGCCGGCACGGTGCGCACCAGGTGGTGGAACTGGGTCTCGATCGCCGCCAGGTCGGGAAAGATGTCGGCGTGGTCGAACTCCAGGTTGTTGAGGATGGCGGTGCGCGGCCGGTAGTGCACGAACTTGCTGCGCTTGTCGAAGAAGGCGGTGTCGTACTCGTCGGCTTCGATGACGAAGGGCGCGCCCGCGCTGGCCTGTGCGGCGGCTTCCACCGACCCGAGCCGCGCCGAGATGCCGAAGTTCAGCGGCACGCCGCCCACCAGGAAGCCGGGCTTCAGGCCCGCCCGGTCCAGCATCCAGGCCAGCATCGACGTGGTGGTGGTCTTGCCGTGGGTGCCGGCCACGGCCAGCACGTGCCGGCCGCGCAGCACGTTTTCTGCCAGCCATTGCGGCCCGCTGATGTAGGCAGCGCCAGCGTCGAGCATGGCCTCCATCAGTGCATTGCCACGCATCACCACGTTGCCGATGACGAACAGGTCGGGCTTCAGTGCCATCTGGTCGGCGGCAAAGCCCTCGATCAGGTCGATGCCCAGCGCCCGCAACTGGTCGCTCATCGGCGGGTAGACGTTGGCATCGCAGCCGGTCACCCGGTGCCCAGCCTCGCGGGCGATGGCGGCGATGCCGCCCATGAAGGTGCCGCAGATGCCCAGGATGTGGATGTGCATCCACAGATTCTAGGAGCCGGCCCTGCCACCGACGCAGCCACACACCCCTGGCGACACCTTCGGGCAAGCACCCCGGCCCGTTTCCCAGCCACGCACTCCGCCAGACATGTCGCCACGCGCTGCGCCACGCACGTCGCCACGCACGTCGCCACAATCGGCCGATGTTCTCCTGGATCAGCGGCCACCCTTGGGCCTATCCCGTGCTGGAGGTAGTGCACCTGACCGGTATCGCGCTGCTGCTGGGCAACCTGGTGCTGCTGGAATTGCGGGTGCTGGGCGCCGCCCCCGCGCTGCCCTTGCCAGCACTGGCGCGCGCGGCGCTGACGGTGGCCCTGGCCGGCTTCGGGATGGTGGCCACCAGCGGGCTGCTGATGTTTGCCAGCCAGCCGTTGGAGCTGTTGGGCAACCGGGTGTTCACGCTGAAAATGCTGCTGCTGATGACCGCCGGCAGCAACGCGGCCTGGTTCCACGGCCGCGGTAGCCTGCAGCGGCTGGATGCGGTGGCGAAGGCGCAGGCCCTGCTGTCGCTGGGGCTGTGGGTGGCCGTGCTGGCCTGTGGCCGCTTCATCGCCTATGTTTGAACTTCTCGCACACGATCGTTGCACTGGAGACCACACCATGATCCGACGCCGAATCCTGCTGGTCAGCAGCGCCCTGGTCTTGCCCCTGGCAGCGCGCGCCCACCATGGCTGGAGCAGCTTCGACCAGACCCGCCCGATCTGGCTGGAAGGCCGCGCCGCGCAGGTGGCCTGGCGCAACCCGCATGCCGAGTTGAAGCTCGAGGTGCCGGGCGATGCCAAGTTGCCCGCCGACCTGGCCAGCCGCGGCGTGCCGGCGCAGTCGGCCGGGGTGGACGGCAAGGCCCTGCTGGCCGCTGCCCAGTTGCCCAAGCGGCGCGACAAGGTCTGGGACATCGAACTGGCACCGCTGACCCGGCTGCAGGCCTGGGCCGTGCCAGAGATCAAGCCCGGCACCGCCCTGGCGGTGCTGGGCTTCACCTTCACCGACGAGAAGGGCGGCGCAGTGTTGCGCGCTGAATACCTGTTCCTCGACGGCAAGGCCTACGGCCTGCGCTCGTCACCTGCCTGAGACTCTCAGACCTCGAAGCCCTGGCGTGCCACCCATTCCTGGCCCGGTGCCAGGGTGACGGGGTGGCCGATCTGCGCAGCCTCCACGCAAAGGAGCTGCAGCCAGTCGTCGTCGGGCAGGTCGGCCAGCGCTGCGGCGTGCGCCGGGCCGGGGTTCCACACCACCACGTCGGCGAAGCCCTCGTGGGTGATCTGGGTGCGACCGGCGGCAGTGGCCAGGCTCAGCGGCCCGGTGGCATCCCAGTAGATGCGGTCGATCTCGCCGGCAAAGCTGAACGGGTCCAGCTCCTGGTGCTGGCTGCGGCCGGTGCTGCTGTCGGTGTACTGCACCCCGAACAGCCCGCCCAGCCGGGCGCGGCGCACATCGTCGACCAGCAGGTAGGTGTGCAGCGCGGCCTGGAAGTCGAAGGGTGCATCGCCGGTGTTGGTGATGGCCAGCTCCACATCCAGCTGCAGGCCGCTGAAGCTGAAGCTCAGCTCGGCAGCAAAGGCATGCGGCCAGATGGCACGGGTGGCGGCGGTGTCGACCAGGCGCAGCACGCCGATCACCACATCGCCGCGCTGTGCGCCTTCCACCCACTGCCACAGCTGCTGGCGGGCAAAGCCATGCTGGCCCAGCGGGCCGCGCTTGGCAAATTGCGGAAACACCACCGGAATGCCACCCCGCACTGCATGCCCAGCACCGGCCTGGGCCAGTGGTGACAGATACAGCCGCTCCTGGTCACCGGCCGGGATCCAGCTGACGATGTGGCCGCCGTGCAGCAGCACGGTGAGCGCGGCGCCGTCGGGCGCGCGCAGCCACATGGCCGGCTGGCCCAGCACGGTGGTGGGCTTGATCATGCCGAGTTCCGGGCCGGCAGCGCCATCAGCACGTCTTGCGCCGCAGCCACGGTGTCGGCGATGTCGGTGGCCGTGTGCGCCGCGCTGACGAAGCCCGCCTCGTACAGCGCCGGTGCCAGGTACACGCCGCGGTCGAGCATGCCGTGGAAGAAGCGGTTGAAGCGGTCCTTGTTCGTGGCCATCACCACGCCGTAGTTCTGCGGCAGCGGGTCGGCAGTTGCAGCCGTGAAAAAGAAGCCGAACATGCCGCCTTCGCTGTCGCCGACGAAGGGCACGCCGGCGTCTCTGGCAGCGGCCGTCATGCCCTCCACCAGCGATCGGGTCTTGGCACCCAGCGCCTCATAGAAGCCGGGCTTGCTGATCTCTTTGAGCGTGGCCAGCCCGCAGGCGGTGGCCACCGGGTTGCCGCTGAGCGTGCCGGCCTGGTAGACCGGGCCCAGCGGCGCCAGGTGCTGCATGATCTTGCGGCTGGTGCCGAAGGCCGCCAGCGGCATGCCACCGCCGATGACCTTGCCGAACACGCTGATGTCGGGCGCAAAGCCGGGGATCTGCCGGGCATACACGCTCTGCGCTCCGCCGAGTGCCACGCGAAAGCCCGTCATCACCTCGTCGAAGACGAACAGCGCACCATGCTGCCGGCACAGCTCGGCAATGCGCTTGACGAAGGGCACCTGGGCGCGCACGAAGTTCATGTTGCCGGCGATCGGCTCGATCATCACGCAGGCGATCTCGTCGCCCTGGGTGGCAAACACTTCCTCGATCTGGGCCAGGTTGTTGTATTCCAGCACCAGAGTGTGCTGCACCACTTCGGGCGGCACACCGGCGCTGGTGGGGAAACCGAAGGTGGCCAGGCCTGAACCGGCCTTGACCAGCAGCGCATCGGCATGGCCGTGGTATCAGCCCTCGAACTTGACGATCTTGCTGCGGTCGGTGGCCCCACGCGCCAGGCGGATGGCGCTCATGCCGGCCTCGGTGCCGCTGGAGACCAGCCGCACCTGCTCGACACTGGGCACCAGGCCGATGATGGCTTCGGCCAGCTCCACCTCGCGCTCGGTGGGCGCGCCGAAGCTGAAGCCGTCGAGTGCCGCCTTCTGCACCGCCTCCAGCACGGCCGGGTGGCCGTGGCCCAGGATCATCGGCCCCCAGGAGCCGATGTAATCGGTGTAGCGCGTGCCTTCGGCGTCCCACATGTAGGGGCCCTGGGCGCGGGCGATGAAGCGCGGCGTGCCGCCGACGGCACGGAAGGCGCGCACGGGCGAATTGACGCCACCGGGGATGACGCGCTGGGCGCGTTCGAACAGGGCTTGGTTGCTGGTCATGGCTGGGGTGTCAGTGAACGCGCCGAGGCGCGGGCTTGCCTTTGGTGTCGGGAGTGTCGGTGTCCGGGAGCACCGCGCCATCGGCGGGGCCATCGGGGCCATCCGGGCCGGGCTCGCCGTCTTCGGCCGGAGGCAGGGCCCAGAAGAAGCGGTCTGGCACCACGCCTCCCATGCCGGGGCGAAAGCCCGAGTCCAGCGTCTGGTCCATGAAGGCCAGCGCCTCGCCCACGGCGGCCTGCAACTCGGCCCCGGCGGCCAGCAGCGCGGCCAGGGCGGCGCTGAGGGTGTCGCCGGCACCGACGAAGCTGGTCTCGAACAGCTCGAACTTCTCGCCGCTGAGCGCACCCTGCGGCGAGGCCAGCACGTTGTCGATGAACTGCTCGGGCGCGCCGGCCGTGCCCTTGCCGCCCTTGGTGGGCAGCATGATGCCGGTCACCAGCACGAAGC
>JBBRJU010000028.1:0-11421 GCA_038218895.1 Burkholderiales bacterium | reverse complement strand
CCCGATCTGCGTCAGCCCGGACGACAACGTCGACGACTGCATGGCCGTGATGACCGCGCGCCGTGTCCGCCACTTGCCCGTCCTCGTCGACGGGCGGCTCGTCGGCGTCGTCTCGATCGGCGATGTCGTCAAGGACACCGTGCGCTACATGGGCCAGCAGATCGGCTTTCTTGAAACCTACATCAAGGGCCATGGCAGCTGACCTGCAGCCTGCGCGCGCAAGATGGGCTGAACGGCCAGGCCAGGCTGTCTCAGGCCATGTCAGGCCATGTCAGGTATCAACTGGCTGCGACTTGGCCGCCAGCGGCTCGGGCTTCACCCGCAGCGCCGATACCACGCCAGCCACCAACAGCAGCACGCCCACCCCGGTAAGCAACGGCGGCACCTGGCCGCGCAGCAGCAGCGCGTAAGACAGCGCAGCCAGCGTCTCGAAGACGATCAGCTGGCCCGCCAGCGCGGTGGGCAGGCGCTGGCTGGCCTCGTTCCAGCACAGCGTGCCCAGCCAGCTGGCGAACAGGCCGATGGTGAACATCAGGGCCAAGAAGACCTCTGGCCGCGGCCCCAGCGGCATCGGCAGACTGCTGCCCGATGCCGCACTCCAGGCCCAGAAGCCCAGATAGCCCACCAGCGCCAGCGGCAGCGTGGCCACGCCCTGGGCGGTGGCCCAGGCGCGCGGGCTGCGGTCGGGGTGGTGGCGCAGCCAGTCGGCATTGCGCAGCGGATACCAGGTCCAGCAAGCCACCGCGCCCACTGTCAGCAGCGCGCCCAGGGCGTAACGGCTGGCGTCGGCCTGCGGGTCTGCAGGCGCAGACGCCCGCAGATGGTCCAGCTCCACCATGTTGACGCAGCCGATGCCGGCGGCGACCAGCCCGAGCGATGGCAGCAGCTTCAGCCAGGGCAGGCGGCCGTCGCGCCGCGCATCACGCAAGTTGCTGCTGATGGCGATGACCACCGGCAAGGTGCCGATGATCATCGTGGGCAGCGGCCCGCCGGCCCGGGCGATGGCACTGGCCAGGAACAGGTAGTACAGGATGTTGCCGACCAGGCCGAGCTTGGCCGCCTCCAGCCAGTCGGCACGGCTGAACTGCGCCAGCGTGCGCCGGTCCATCCAGGCCAGCGGCAGCGCGATCAGACCGAAGGCCAGGTAGCGGCCGAAGCTCTGCAGCGCGGCCGGGTAGTCGGGCAGCAGCAACGGGCCGATGAACACCAGGCCCCACAGCAGGCCGGCACCCAGCGCGAAGAAGATTCCAGGCGCCATGGCGGGCGAGGGTAACCCGGCGGCCACGGCGATCGGCCCGGCGGCGGCGTGCCGGTGCTAAGCTGGTTGCCCCCTGGCCCAATCCGGGCCGATGGGGCCACGCCAACCTGGAGACACCCCATGCCCGGACTGCTGCCCGATGTCGACCCCGACGGCCTGCTGGAATATTCGGTGGTCTACACCGACCGCGCCGTCAACCACATGTCGGCGAAGTTCCAGGGGGTGATGCGCGACATCTCGTCGCTGCTCAAGGGTGTGTACAACGCGCGCTCGGCCATCGTGGTGCCGGGCAGCGGCACCTTCGGCATGGAGGCAGTGGCGCGCCAGTTCGCCACCGGCAAGAAGACATTGGTCATCCGCAACGGCTGGTTCAGCTACCGCTGGACGCAGATCTTCGAGATGGGCGGCATCCCGGCCAGCAGCACGGCGCTGAAGGCGCGGCGCCTGGCCGAACAGCACCAATCCGCCTTTGCGCCGGCGCCGATTGCCGAGGTGGTGGCCAGCATCCAGGCCGAGCGGCCCGATGTGGTGTTTGCCCCGCATGTGGAAACTTCAGCCGGCATGCTGCTGCCCGACGACTACCTGCGCCAAGTGGCCGCCGCCACGCATGCGGTGGGCGGGCTGTTTGTGCTCGACTGCATCGCCAGCGGTACGCTGTGGGTCGACATGGCCGACATCGGCATCGACGTGCTGGTGAGCGCGCCGCAAAAGGGCTGGAGCGGCCCGCCCTGCGCCGGCCTGGTGATGCTGGGCGCGCAGGCGCGTCAGCGCATCGACGCCACCACCAGCACTAGCTTTGCCTGTGATCTGAAGAAGTGGCTGCAGATCATGGAGACCTATGAAGCCGGCGGCCATGCCTACCATGCCACCCTGCCCACCGATGCGCTGACGCAGGTGCGCGACGTGATGCAGGAAACCCAGGCGCGCGGCTTCGACCTGGTGCGCACGCAGCAGTGGGCGCTGGGCGAGGCGGTGCGCGCGGCCTTGGAGCGGCGCGGCTTCAAGAGCGTGGCCGCACACGGCTTCAAGGCGCCGGGCGTGGTGGTCAGCTACACCGACGACGCCGGCCTGCACAGCAGCAAGGCGTTTGCCGCGCTGGGCCTGCAGACCGCCGCCGGCGTGCCGCTGATGTGCGACGAGCCGGCCGATTTCAAGAGCTTTCGCATCGGACTGTTCGGCCTGGACAAGCTGGCCGATGTGGCCGGCACGGTGGCCCGGCTGGAAGCCGCGCTCGACCAGCTGGTGCCGGCCGAGCGACGCGCCAGCGCGGCGTAGGCCCGGTACCGCCGCCCACCAGCGACACCAGGGTGACGCTCATCACCGGGTCGCAAGGCGGGTTCTTGCGCAGCAGCGGCACCTGCACCATCGGCGTGGTGCCGGGCAGGAAGAAGGTCTAGCCGTCGGGCTCGCTGCGGGCGACGAAATCGCCGGCAATGGCGCCCGCCGGCAGCGCCCCGGCGCTCCACCAGCACCTTTGGCCCGGGCTGACCTGCAGCGATCAGGATGCGCGCCACCGAACTGGTGGCGCCAGCTGGCGCCCGGCTCAGCCGCCGCCCATGGACACCTGCAGCAGGCCCGACAGCGGCGCCGCCACCACGACCAGGCGCACCGCCATGTCCTGGCTGCCGGCGCGCCACATGCGCTCATCGGGCAGTGCCAGGCTGTCGTCGGGCTGCGGCGGCTGGCCGTCACCGTGCACGCTGAGCACCAGTGGTTCAGCCAGCACGGTCCAGTGGCCGGCATGCTGCACTGCACGCACCAGGGCAAAGCCCACCGGGCCCTCCGGGTCCGGGCCCAAGCCCAGGTCGCCGTGCGGCGCCAGGTCGACGATGCGTTTGCCGAGCAGGCGCAGCAGGCGGTGGCCGGTGAGCACCTGGGTGAGGGTGAGGGTGAGGGGAGCTGGCGGCGTGGTGGGCACGGGTGCGGTCCCTTTCAGCGCGTTGCGCGTGGGTGCAACATCGAACACGACCACCCTAAGCCGGACGGCTGCCAGGCGGCATCGACAACCCGTACGATGGGCGGCTGCAAACGGTGTTACACATCGTGCAAACGGTTGCAACAAGCAGCCCAGCCGGGGGAACGAGGGTGTCGCAGGTGCTGGTCTTTGGCCGCTTTGCGTTGCGCATGGCGGAGCGCTTATTGCTGGTGGACAACCAGCCGGTGGCACTGGGCGCGCGCGCCTTCGACGTGCTGCAGGCCCTGGCCGAGCGCAGTGACCGGGTGGTCAGCAAGGCCGAACTGCTGGACCTGGCCTGGCCCGGCCTGGTGGTGGAAGAGAACAACCTCACGGTGCAGATCTCGGCCTTGCGCCGCTTGCTGGGCCATGAGGCCATCGCCACCGTCACTGGGCGCGGTTACCGGCTCACGCTGGCGCGGCCCGACAGCCCTGCGGCCAAGGACACCGGCAACCTGGCACCGTCCGCAGGTCGGCTGCAGCGCCGCCTGGCGGCGGTGGTGCAGGCCGATGTGATGGGTTGGGCACGCATGGTCGAGCGCGACGCTCCGGGCGCAGCGCGGGCCTGGCGCCGGGTGCGGCTGGAGCTGGTCGAACGCAGCCTGCAGCAGTACAGCGGGCGCGCCACCGAGGTGACTGCAGAACGGGTGCTGGTGGAGTTCGGCAGCGCCGTCGACGCGGTGGACTGGGCGCAGCACCTGCAGGCCGCCCTGGCGGCACTGCGCCAGGGCGGCCAGGACGACGCCCGCGCGCTGCACATGCGCATCGGCATCGCTGTGGATGACGTGATCGTGGACGACGGCAAACTGGTCGGCGACGGCGTCAACCTGGCAGCCGACCTTCAACTGAGCGCGGGGCATGACGAAGTGCTGGTCACCCAGAAAGTGCGTGACTTTGCCGCTGGCAAGTCAGAGGTGCAGTTCGAGCCGCTCGGCGAACGGCTGCTGCGACGCACCCGGCGGCCGATGCAGGTGTTGCGCGCGCTGGCAGCGGAGCCTGAACCCCGGGTGCCCGCAGCTGTGCGCCAGCCGGTGCAGCAGGCCACGGTGGCGGTGCTGCCCTTTGGGGTGGACGCCGCCACCGAGCCGTACCTCGGCGACGGCATGACCGAGGAGATCATCTCCGCACTGTCGCTCAACCGCGCGCTGTTTGTCATCGCCCACGGCTCCACGCTGCGCTACCGCGGGCGCCAGGACATGCTGGCCGATGCCGCCGACGAACTGGGCGTGCGCTACCTGCTGACCGGCAGCGTGCGGCGGGCCAATGACCAGCTGCGCATCTTCGTGACCTTGCTGCATGCCGCCGACGAGCGCATCCTGTGGCAGCAGCGCTACGACGGCAACACCGGCGAGCTGTTCGCCTTCCAGAGCGAGATTGCCGCCAGCGTGGCTGCGGCGGTGGCGCCTTCGCTGCAAGACGAAGAGGTGGCACGGCTGCGCCAGCGGCCGACCGGCCATGACGGCGCCTACGACTGCGTGCTGCGGGCCCTGGCCGGCATGGGGCAGCTGGGCACGCCGGCCTTCGATGACGCCGGCCGCATGCTGCACCGGGCCATCGCGCTGGATGCCGGCTATGCCCAAGCCCACGCCCACCTGGCCTGGTGGTACAGCCTGCGGTCGGCCGAGGGCCGCACCGACATGTTCAAGAACGACGTGCAGCTGGCGCTGGACCACGCCCTGCGCGCCGAACAGCTCGACCCGCGCGACGCCTGGGTGCTGTCGGTGGCTGGCTACATGGTGTCGCTGCAGCAGAAGAAGCACCCGGCGGCGCTGGAAATGTTCGACCGCGCCCTGGCGATCAACCCCAGCTGCGCGGCGGCCTGGGCCCGCAGTGGCGCCACGTTGATGTACCTGGGGCGCGCCGACGAAGCCATCACCCGCATCCAGCATGCGATCAAGCTCAGCCCGTTCGATCAGCACCAGTTCTGGCACTTCACGATTTGCGGCGGCGCGTGCTTCGTGGCGCGGCGCTATGACGAGGCCGTGGCCTGGCTGGGCAAGGCGCTGCGGCTGAACCCGCGGTTCAACGGCGCGCGGCGCTTCCAGATCGGCGCCCTGGTGCGCGCCGGTGCGCTGGAAGAAGCCCGCGCGCTCGCACAAGCGCTGCTGGCAGACATCCCCGGCTTCACAGTGCAGCAGTTCAGCGCGATGTCGGCCCTGCACCAGCCGGCGCTCGACGACCTGATGCAGGCGCTGCACAGCGCCGGCCTGCCCCCGTGACCCCTGCCTGAGACACGCTATCCACGACGAGGAGACCCCCATGGTCTGGAACGCTCAAAACCTGTACCCGCACCACGCCGGCAACAGCGCGGCGATGGGCAGCGAGAACATCGCCGCGCGACCGGCGGGCAATGTGGCCGCACAGGCGGCGCTGAACATCGCCGCCCGCGGTGCCGGCAACATCGCCGCCCGTGGCGCGCGCAATGTCGCCGCGGTGGCGGCCGCCAATATTGCAGCCATGCGCGTGGCCGGCCTGGAGGCGGGGCTGGCCGATGCAGGCTGGGGCGACGGCGGTGGCCACACCGGCGCGGGCAATCCCAGCGGCAGCGGCTTTGCAGGCGGCTATGGCCCGGTCGACCGCTGGGAGTACGCCACCCCCACCGCGCTGGCGCCCGTGCCCTGGACCATGGACTTCGCCATCGGCAATGGCTGGCTGGCGTTTCCGGTCGACCAGCGCATCAATCCGCATGCCTTTGATCCGCCGCTGCAGTGGCAGACGGGCGACTGGGATCCCGGCCTGCGCTTCTGGACGCTGCCCTTCGACAGCCAGCTCACCGAGTGGCTGCAGGATCTCGACCTAAGGTCACCGTCGGTGATGGCCGCACGGGAGTTTGCGGTGTCCAGATGCAGGACGCTCGAACCCAAGGAACATCCGGCACGGAAGACCGGCTGGCTGGCCCAGGCAGAGACCGGCGACATGCCCTGGCTGCAGCGGTTGATCGAAAACGACCCCGCACTCACCGGCTGGCGCATGGGCGCGGTGCACAGCGGCCAGCCCGTCGACGCCGGCGCCGCCTGGCAATTCATCAACGCCGAACTGGTCGAGCTGATCGACCTGATGCGCGACGACCGGCAGCGCTACCTGCCCGAACTTTCCATGCAGTCCAGCCACATCGTGCCTTACATCGTGCACCTGCTGCGCATCGACCCGGCCACCAGGCCCTGGACGATGGAGCTGATGAACTGCGGGTCGGCCATCGGCAATCTGGTGAAGATGCAGTACAAGTCGGTCTACCGGCGGGTGCGTCCGTCCACCCTGTGCCCGGGGCTGCTGCCACCCTGGGGCCCGCCCCAGCATCCGGCCTTCCCCAGCGGGCACGCGCTGGTCTCACACCTGATGGTGCTGCTGCTGCTGCAGGTGGAAGGGATAGCGCAGCGCTTCGGCATCTTCCCTGAACAGCGCCCGGTGGACGGCGCATCTGCAGTGCAGCCAGGCATTGGCAGGCCGGTCAACCTGGATGCCGACATCCTTGCCAATGGCGCACCCGCCTACGGCATCGACCAGCGCTCGCCGCTGCTGTGGCTGGCCTGGCGCATCGCCAAGGGCCGTGAGCGGCTGGGCGTGCACTACCCCAGCGACAGCGCCGCCAGCCGCAAGCTGGCGGCTGGGGTGTGCCAGTGGTGCATGCACGCGGATGCCGCCACACCGCTGCCCACGCTGCACCGCGTGCTGGCGCTGGCTGCGGCCGAGTGGCCGCCACTCGTCACGCCGCCACCAGAGCCGCCGGCGGGCTGAACCGACGCAGGGCCAGGTTGTTGTCCTGCGCCACCAGATGCATCAGCGTGGCCAGGTCGACCGGCGGGGTGGCGCCCGGCGCCAGGTTGGACGGATCAGCCGGTGTGTCCACGGCCACCAGCAACCAGCCATCGGCAGCTTTGGACCAGCCGGCGTCCGCTGCCAGCGCAGATGGGTGGACCAGTGTCACCACCACCTCAGCACCCGGTGCAAGCTGCGCAGCGCGTTCGCCCCACTGGATGGGGTCGGACCAGATCAGGACGGCACCCTCTGCGCGGGCCGGCGCCCACCAGGCGCGCAGGCGCAGGCCCACCGCCGGCTGCGGGCCACGCCCGCGGTTACGCACCTGCACACGCACGCCACCGGGGGCCGGCGCCAGCGCCTCGGCATCGGCATGCCAGGCTGCCGACAAAGCCCCGTGGCGCAGCGCCACCGGGGCATAGCCACCGGCGCCGGCGCCGGGGTACAGCGCAGGGCGCCGGTCGGCGATGAACAGGTCGACGACCGGCGGTCGCCCCGGGCCATCGACGATCGCGGTGCAATCGTCTGCGGCGTCCAGGCCCTGCTGCTCGAAGGACCAGCGGATGGCCTTGTGCGCCAGCCCGCCCTGGCGCCGCACGGTGCGCGGGTCGCGGTCCAGCGGCCAATCGGCCTCGATCTGCCAATCGCCGTGCTGGTCTCCCTGCCGGGCGCCCAGGCCGGCGTCGGCGTCGATGAGGGCGGTGACGAACTGGTCGGCCGTGCGCGCCGGCGCCACGCCGTCATGGCCCAGCAGGGAGATGGCCCGCATGATCAGCGCCACGGTGAAATCAGACGCTGCCAGACGCTCCAGCGCGTCGGCATCGGTGTTGGTGTCGGTGTCGGCATCCGCGTCGGTGACAAGCCCTTCGCAGCCGCGGGTGTCGCCACCCAGGCAACGGTACAGCCGGAACAGCGACGACGAGAGGATCTGCTCCTCGAAATAGCCATGGTGGTGCCGCTCCAGTGGCGCGTCAGCGGCCAGCCGCACCAGGTTGCGCCGGCCACACCAGCAATAGCCCTCGTAGACACTGCGCCCGTGGCTGCGGCCAGGCACCTCGATCCACGGAAAGCTGGCAAAGCGCAGCGGGCTGTGGTTGTCCAGGGCCAAGACCGACAGCGGGTCGGCGATGATGGCGCCGAGCGCGTCGCCCGCGCTGTGTGCAAAGGGGAATTCCAGCTCACCGGTGGCGGCGTAGTTCAGCACATGGCCGAATTCATGCCAGGCCCAGCGTGGGTCTGACGCGACCCCCAGATACTGCGCCACACGGCGCTGGCTGCCGCGCTTGTCCACGGGCCCCACCGCCACCATGCGGCGCTGCATCGGGTCGGCCGAGCCGTACTTCACCAGCAACTGCGGCCGCGCCATCGGCGACGGGCTGCTGGTCGCGGCATCCGCCACATCGTCGCCCAGGAACGGCCGCACCTCGGCATAGGGCAGATCGGCCTCAGGCGCCCAGCGTGTGCTGCCGCGGGCCCGCTGCACCAGCGGCAGGCGCGCAAACCGGAAGTGGCCGAGTGGGTCGATGCCGTAGGCGGCCAGGCGGCTGAACAACTCGCCCGCACGCTGGTGCGCCTGCAAGGCGGCCTGCACGTCGGTCCACAGCGGCCCTGCCAGGCTGGCGCCTGCGGCTGCGCCAACGCTGCTGGCAAGGACCACCGCGCCCTCGTCCACCGGGGTGCCTGCAGCATCCAGCACTGCGCCCTCGCTGCGCCTGCCTGCACGTGTCTCGAACAGGCGCTGGGTGGCCATCGGGTCGCCACCAAGGGAGTAAGCCAGGCGGCCATCGGCATCCAGCAGCAGGTCGATCGGCTGGCGCGCCGCGTCGAGCTGCGCCTCATCGCGTGACGGCCGCACCGCCACCAGTTGCAGCGCGCCGGTCTGGCTGTCGATGCCCGCACGCGACGCAGCATCTTGCAGAAAGACCTGTGCGGGCCGGTAGTCCAGGGCTGCGCCGGCAGGGGCTCTGCTTTCGGCTGCGCCGGCGTCCCTTGCGCCGGCAGCTGCCGCCAGCTGACGCCGGCGCGCCGGTGGTTTGTCGACAGCGCTGCCGGCAAATTCATTGCGCAACACCTGCAGCACACGCGGCTTCGCCGGGTCGGTCAGGTCCAGCTCGACCGAAAAGTCATAAATCGCAGCGCGGTTCAGCTGCAACTCGTCACCGGCAGACGCTGGCGGGCGCTGCGGCCGCAGCGCATGGCCTGCCGCACGCAGCCGGGCTGGGTTGCCCGGCACGGGCTCGAGCACCCGCAGCCAGGGCATGCGCCCCTTGCCGAGCGCCGCCTTGATGGGCGCACGCAAGGCTTCCACCAGCGTGAACACCGCAGCAGCGCTGTGGTGCAAGCCAGCCGGAAACGGGGCCAGTGCCCGCGCCGAGGCCAGGCCGGAGAAAGTCACGCCCAGGATGCGGACGCCCCCGCAGTCCACCTGCAAGCTGATGCGCACACCGCTGTCACTGGCCAGCAGCAGGGCCTTGCGCGGGCCGCCGCCATCAGCGTCGGTCTGGCCGTAGGCCACCCGCCCAGCCAGCAGCACCAGCGTGCTGGCAACGGGCACGGTGTCGTCGGCGCGGCGCGGCACCCAGAACGAACCGATCGGCTCGGCATCCCGCAAGCCACCGGTCGCCGGCAGTGGCTTGCCCCAGGTGATCGGCAACCAGCCAAAGCCGCAGCCGCCGGCCGCCGCCGCCGCCCCGGCACCAACCAGCAGCGTCCAGACCGCGTCGTCTGGCCAGCCGTCCACGGCTGCATCGGCAGACAGTGCCTGCCGCAGCGCGCGCAGGTAGTCGGCAGCCAGGGCAAACCAGTCGGCGTCGGTCGGGTCCTGGCGTGCGGGTGCCGGCAGGACAAAAGGCTGCGCCGCATGGCGCACCATGCCGATGGTCGGGCTGCGGGTGAACGGGTCGATCACCCGCTCGATGTGGAAGGCATGCGCGGCCAGCGGCTGGGCGTCTGCGGTCTGCCAGCCGGGCTGTGGGTCGGCCATGGTGTGTGTCCTCCTGTCCCGGCGCCGATTGTGAGCGTGCCGGCGCGACGCCGGATGATGGCAAGCGCCTGCCCGCAGCGCATGGTCAAGCTGGAGGATGGCCAGGCAACGGCGCGGGTTCGGCAGGCAGCCCGCAACCGGCTGCCTGGCGCCGGGCGGTGGTGCCCGGCGCTGCAGCGCGCATGCCATCAGCGCCACATCAGCGCAAGATCAGCGCACCTTGCCGGCCTTCCAGGCGTTCAGCAGGGTGTCATAGGCGATGGTCTCGCCCTTGGGCTTCTCGTTGGCCAGCTTGGCCCACGGTGCCGCCTTGTCGCTGAGGTACTTCTTCGGGTCTTCCTTCTTGTTGAGCTTGGGCGCGCACTTGGCCATGCCGGCGCGCTCCAGGCGGGCCATCACCTGGTCCATCTCCTCGGCCAGGTTGTCCATCGCCTGCTGCGGGGTTTTTTCACCCGTCACCGCCACGGCCACGTTCTTCCACCACAGCTGGGCCAGCTTGGGGTAGTCGGGCACGTTGGTGCCGGTGGGCGTCCAGGCCACGCGGGCCGGGCTGCGGTAGAACTCGACCAGGCCGCCCAGCTTGGGTGCCAGGTCGGTCATGGCCTTGCTCTGGATGTCGCTCTCGCGGATGGGCGTCAGGCCGACGATGGTCTTCTTCAGGCTGGTGGTCTTGGCGGTGACGAACTGCGCGTACAGCCAGGCTGCAGCCGTCTTGTTGGCGTCATGCGCCTCGAAGAAGGTCCAGCTGCCGACGTCCTGGTAGCCGTTCTGCATGCCCTGCTTCCAGTACGGGCCATTGGGGCCGGGCGCCATGCGCCACTTCGGCGTGCCGTCGGCGTTGACCACCGGCAGGCCGGGCTTGGTCATGTCGGCGGTGAAGGCGGTGTACCAGAAGATCTGCTGCGCGATCTGGCCCTGGGCCGGCACCGGCCCAGCTTCGCCGAAGGTCATGCCGGTGGCCTCCTTGGGCGCGTACTTCTTCATCCAGTCGACATACTTGGTCAGTGCGTACACCGCAGCCGGCGAGTTGGTGGCACCGCCGCGCGACACACTGGCACCCAGTGGCGTGCAGCCGTCGGGGCTGACGCGGATGCCCCATTCATCGACCGGCATGCCGTTGGGGATGCCCTTGTCTGCTGTTCCGGCCATCGACAGCCAGGCATCTGTGAAGCGCCAGCCCAGCGATGGATCCTTCTTGCCATAGTCCATGTGACCGTAGATCGGTTTGCCGTCGATGGTCTTAACGTCTTCGCTGAAGAAGGCGGCGATGTCCTCGTAGGCGCTCCAGTTCAGCGGCACGCCCAGCTCGTAGCCGTACTTGGCCTTGAACCTGTCCTGCAGGTCCTTGCGCGCAAACAGGTCGGCACGGAACCAGTACAGGTTGGCGAACTGCTGGTCGGGCAGCTGGTACAGCTTGCCGTCCGGTGCCGTGGTGAAACTGGTGCCGATGAAATCCTTGATGTCCAGCCC
>JBBRJU010000027.1:0-11433 GCA_038218895.1 Burkholderiales bacterium | reverse complement strand
AGAGCGTGTTTGCCTATGCGATCGATCTTGAACTTCTGGAGAAGAACCCCTGCCACGGGATTCGTATCCCGCCGGCGGTCCAGCGCGGGCTGCTGGCGCCCGGCCTGGCTGCTGCCGTCGTGCAGGGGAATGTCCATCGTGCGGGCCTCAGCTGGCGCTGACCGGCTGGTTGACCGGCACGAACTGGCCCTGGCCGCTGTATTGCGGCGTGGCATCTGGCACCGGGCCGGCGGCGGTGGGCTGCTGGGCCGGGCTCTGCACCTCGAACCTGGCGGTGAACATGCCGCCCTGCAACAGCACCAGCTTGTTGCCTGTGTGGGTGGTGGTGGCCTTTTGGTTGCTTGCCAGGCTGGCGATCTTGAGCGTGCCCACGCCGGGGATCGGGTGGCTGGGCGTCATGTAGGTGCAGCCGGGTACCGACACCTGGGCCTCGTCGCCGTCGACGCAGATCTTCTTGCCGCCGATGGCCGCCGGCCCGCTGCCCGGGATCTTGCCCGGCTGCACCACCACGATGGCCGGCGAGAACAGCGGCATGAAGACCACCATGTCGCCGTCGGTCAACACCTTGTCGCCCATCACAGCCCTGCGGGTGCGCTGGCTTCGCGCAGGTAGAACGGGTAGACGAAGTTGAAGCGTGAATTGGTGGCACGCACGGTGTAGTCGATGTCGACCAGCAGCACGCCTTCTCCGGCACGCTCGGCTGACACCCGCAGCTCGTCGAGCCGGATGCGCGGCTCATGGTGAAGGATGGCGTCGCTGACCAGATCGCGCACCTGGCCCACCATGTGCTGGCTGATCTCGCCGAACAGGAAATCCCCCAGCTCGCAGCCGAAATCCTCACGCAGTACCCGCTCACCACGGCGGGTGGCCAACAGGATGGCCAGGCTCTGGGCGATGTCGTCGTGGCCGCTGACCATGGCCACGCCGGCACCGCCCACATCGAAGCGCGGCGGAAAGGCCCAGCCAGTGCCGAGGAAATCAGCGCCCGCAGCCATGCATCAGCCCGCCTGCCCCACCGCCTGTGCGGCCGGTGTCTGGGCCTGCAACTGCTCGCCAGCCTGCGCCTGGATCTTGCCCACCAGCGCAAAGACACGGGCAAACGGCAAGTTACCGATGCCCTCGAGCACCAGGTTCAGTTCGTCGATGGTCAGGCGCAGCTGGATGTCGGTCATGGCGGTGGCCGGGGCGGGCCGGGGGTTGGAAGCGTTGGAAGCGCTGGAGACGATGGGATGCATGGTGCGTGGCAGACGCTGTTGGATCAATTCAGTTCGATCTTGCTGCCCTGGATGGTGACGTTGCCGCTGGCATCCAGCTTGAAGTCCTTGGCCGAGGTGATGCTGATGCCGCTCTTGTCCAGGGTGATCTTGTTGCCGTGCTTGTCACTGATGACGATGGCCTCACCTTCGTCGTCCAGCAGCAGCTTGGCACCCGATGGCGTCTGCAGGCTGAGCTGTTTCTTGTCGTCGTCCAGTGCCAGCATGAGCCCGCTGCGGGTGACCACGCCACGCAGCGTGTTCTTGTCGCTGGCATCGTGCACGGCTTGTGGTGGTGTGTTCTGGCTGCCGAACAGCGCGCCCAGCACCACGGGCTGGCGCGGGTCGTCGTTGAAGAAGCCCAACACCACCTCGTCGCCCGGCTCGGGGCGGAAACAGAAACCGCGTTCCTTGCCGGCATCGGGCGCCGCCATGCGCGCCCACAGCCCGTCGGCAGCGTCACCCAGCACAGGCACCTTGACCTTGATGCGGTGCTGCATTTCCGGGTCGTCGGCAACGGCCTCGACCACGCCGATCTGCAGCGCGCTGGCCGGCGGCAGCAGGCCGGCGGCGGGCGCGCTGGCGATGTCGGGCATGCGGTGGTGCGGCGCCTGCGCCAGGCCGAACTGCAGGTCGGTCGTCCAGTTGCCGTCGGCGATGCGGTGGCACAGGCCGGTGACCAGCGACTGGCCGGTAAAAGCCTGGGCCACACCGTCGATCTTCACCGCATCGAGCAGGCGGATGCGGCCCACGCCCTGCACCCGCAGGCGGCCCCGCAGCAAGCCCCACTGGCTGCGGGCAGCCTCGGCCGTGGCCCAGTCCTTGGCTTCGCCGGCCAGCAGCGTGCCCGGAAACATCCGCGTGGATTTCTTGAAGCCCAAGGCCGTGGCGGCCGTGTCGCCGCCGAGCGCGCCCTGCGCCGGCTTGGCGGGTTTCGCGCCCTGGGCCTGGGCCATCTTCAAGTTGTCGGCGTCCCAGCTGCTGGCATCCACGCCGGCCTCCTGGCCCAGGGCGTCGCATGCAAAATCCAGATCGAGGATGTCCGCGCCCCACTGGACTGTCAGCGCCGGCGCGCTGGCCGGATCGGGCCGGGTGATGCGCAGCTTGCCGTCGGTGACCACCACCACCTGGCCCAGCGCCTCGGCCCGGGTGAGCAGCCAATCCCAGTCGCTGCAGTCGAACTGCACCAGCGACGGGTGCACCACGCTGGTGGCATCGACCTGGCACTGCAGTCCAGCCGCCTGGGCCAGCTTGGTGAACACTTCGCTGTCCTTGGCCTGCACCGACACCTGGCTGCGGCGCGGACGGGTCAGGCGCACCGCCTTGTCCCGCAGCTCCACCCGCAGCAATGCGCCATGGGCGCCGGTCTCGATGCCGTGGCGCACCACCAGGCCCTTGAAGAGCGCGCGGTCCTGGCCACCAGTCCCCTGCGCGCCTTCATGGCGGGCCAGGATCTCGACCTCGGCACCGGGCTTGAAGGTGCCGCTGTCGCTGATCGGAAAGCTGCCGTCAGCCATGTCCCCGTCGACGAACACCAGCGTCGCCGACGGCAGGCGGTTGAGCTCGCGGCGCACGTCGACGGACACCAGGCCGTATTCCTGAGGGATGGCCTCGCCAGCCGCCTTGACGGTGACAGTGACCACGCTCACTGGCGCCCCTTCATGCCTGGCGTGCGCGTGCCTGGCGTGCGCGTGCCTGGCGTGCTCATGCCAGCGCCCCACCGGCCGCCGGCAGCGGCGGAAACTGGATCTGCTGGCCTGGCTGCAGCTGGCGGAAGTCATCCAGCCCGTTGTGGCGCGCCACCAGCAGGTAGTGGCTGGAACTGCCGTAGATCGACATGCACAGCAGTGGCAGCGTATCGCCGGCCTGCACGGTGCGCACATGGGTCAGGTCGGGTGAACTCTTGGCCGCAGCGCGGGCGGCGGTTTCCGTGGCGCGGTCTTCAATGAAGCTGACATCCAGCTCCGCGCGCAGTGGGTCACCGGATTCATCGAACAGGTTGTAGCTGATGTCCAGCGTCTGCAGCCGCCCCTGGAAGCTGAAGTCGCCCCAGCGCACCACCAGAAAGTTCGGCTGGTGGATGTCGCCGTTCATGCGCAGGCACATCTTCTCGAACTCGGCGACCTTCTTCTTCACACTGACCGTGCCCAGCAACTGCTCAGCGCCGAACTGGTGCACGCCGGTGCCGTCGATCACCAGCTGCAGCTGCAGCTCGCCCGGCTCGGTGTGCGCATAGCGGGCCGGTCGGCCTTCGGTGTTGAGCGCCTGCAACCTGTCGTTGTTGTAGACCACGGCGTGCCGGCGCTGGTAGCGCGCCGGGTTGAACATCAGCTTGATCTCGGCCGGGCTGGTGGGCCGGCGGCGGCGTTCATCAAGGTAGCCCTCGATGCGCATCTTCTCCAGCTTGAACAGGTTGGCCAGGGACATGTCGGCTCAGCGCTCGCGCTCGCGGGCCAGGGCCAGCATCACCTGGCGCACACATTCTTGCACCAGCAGGTCGAACGCTGCGGCGTCCAGAGCCGGCGCTGTGTTGCTGCTGCCGTGGTGGCCATGGTAGTCGTGATGGCCGTCATACCGGTCACCACTGCGGCTGCCCGGCGACGGCCCCGCGTTGTCGCCCCCCACCACGGTGCGAACCACAAGCTCACGGATTTCGATTGGCATGCCATTGTTTCCAGGGTTGGCTGCGCGGCTCAGACGCGCAGCATCTGCATGCGGCCGTAGGCCAGTTCCATGGTGTCGATCACCACGGCGGGCTGGCTGGCGTCCAGGTCAGACGTCGCCCAGCGCACCGGCCAGGCCTTCATGAACAGCCACGCCGCCAGCGGCAGCCGGTCTTCGGTCAACAGGCTGACCAGCACATTGCACGGCGCGAACCTGAAGCCGCTGAAGGCGGCGTTGAACTCCAGGTTCAATGGCGAGCCCACCACCATGCCGCGCTCGAGCGTGAGGTTGCCGTGGCTGATGCGCTGCGGCAGCTGCTGGGTGTAGAGGTTCTGCCCGCCTTCGGTGACTGTGGTGGTTTCCACCGTCATGCCCAGGCCCGACACCTTGGCAAAGCGCAGGTCGATCGGATTGGGCATGGCGCCACCGGCCATGAACAGCACCGAGAAGCGCATGCCAAGAATGGGCGCGGCCATCTCAGGTCCGCCCGGCCGCACGACGGGCCCGCCGTGCGCCGTTGTGGCGCGGCCAACGGTGTGCGCATGGCGGCATCATCTGCATGGCGGCTGCACTTCAGTGCGTCTCCACCGAGATACCCGCCACCTTCAGCGCCAGGGATTCGACCGCAGCGTTGTTGCTGTCGGCCTGCAGCGCCGGCGCATCCAGTTGCACCGGCAGCGCCTTCTGCACCCGCCAGGTCACCACCGGCGTGCCGTCAGCGTCGCACAGGCTCACCGACAGGCTGCGCAGCGCACCACTTTCGAGCCAGTCACGCAGCTCCGGCATGCCTTTGACGACACCGCGGCGCAGCGTCATGTCGCTGTACTGGTCGATGCGCCAGCGCACGATCTGCTCGCCCTCGGCAAAGCTCAGGCCATGGCGGTAGGTGAGTGTCTCGAACTGCCGCACCAGGCCGGTCACTTCAGAAAAGCCCATGGCCACGCTGCCCACGGTGACGCGGAAGTTGTAGGCGGCCAGCGGGTAACCGGCAGCCTGCAAAGAAAGGCTGTGCGCCATGGGTCGCAGGGGGCCGCTCAGGCCTCTTCGATCAGCACCGCGTCGGCGGTCAGCTGCATCGATTCGACCGCCACGTCATTGGCGCTGGCGCTGAAGCTGGGGGCGTCCAGTTGCGTGGGGAAGGCGTTCAGCACCTTCCAGGTGATCACCGCCACGCCGTTTTCGTCGCATAGCCGCACCATGATGTCCTTCTTGACCACTTGGTTCAGCGCCACGGTGTTGATCCAGTCGTAGAGCACCTTGATGCTGACTCCGGCAACCACGCCCTTCTTCAAGGTGAGCGTGGTGATCTTGGGCTTGCCGGGCATGTACAGGATGCGCGGCCCGGCGCCACGCGTTGTGCTCTCGATGTGGGTGATGGTGTCGTAGGAGATGTTCAGCCCGGAGACTTCGGTGAAGCCGATGGCCACGCCGTCGATCTCAACCCGGAAGTTGTAGACCGGCAGCGGGTAGGCGGCCTTGATCTGGTCCTTGGTCATTGCCATGATGGTGTGCGCCTTGCAGTGACGGTGTCGGGGGTGGTGGCGGGGGCGGCGGTGGGTCTGTCAGGGATGGTGGCGCGGGCGGCGGCGGCCCGGCTCACTCGGTCTGCAGCTTGTGCGAAAAGCGCAGGATGATGAATTCGGCCGGCCGCACTGCGGCCACGCCAACTTCCACCACCATGCGACCGGCCAGCACGTCTTGTGCGGTCATGGTGGTGCCCAGCCCCACCCGCACGAAGTAGGCCGCCTCGGGTTTGGCACCGGCCAGGGCGCCGCGTTCCCACAGGCCGTACAGGTAGCTCTCGATCATGGCCTTCACCTTCAGCCAGGTGGTGGCGTCGTTGGGCTCGAACACCGCAAACGCGGTGGCCTTGCGCGCCGACTCCTCGATGGTGATGAACAGCCGGCGCACCGAGACATAGCGCCACTCGTTGTCGTTGCCGGCCAGGGTGCGCGCGCCCCACACCAGCGTGCCCTTGCCGGTGAAGGCGCGGATCGCGTTGATCGACTTGCCGGCGGTGGCGTCCTCGTTCAGGCGGTCCTGCTCATCGTCGGTGACCTTGCTGACCGGGCCGAACACCGCCATCACACCGGCATTGGCCGGTGCCTTCCAGACACCCTGCTCGCGGTCGGTGCGGGCGTAGACGCCGGCCACTGCGGCACTGGGCGGCAGCACCACCCGCTGGGCCTCCAGCAAGGTGCGGGCGGCGTTGTACAGGCCAGTCTCGCTGCGTGCCACGCTGGCCAGCGTTTCACCGGGCAGTTGCGGCAGCACGATGGCCGTGCGCGGCACCTCGGCCGCAGCGGCCACCTTGCCGGAGCCGTCGCCTGCGCGCGTGATGTCGAATCCGCCCGCGTTGCTGGCGGCCTTGAACGCCGCCCAGGCGTTGACCACGTCATTGCCGAACTTGCCACTGGCGCCGGCAAGGGTCAGCAGATTGCCGGCCACGGTGATGGTCAGCACGTCGGCCACCCGGCTGGCAGGGATCAGCACGCCCGGGTTGCTGCCGGGCACGCCGGTGTAGCTGACGACAATGCCGCTGGCACCGCCCACGCCCAGGCTGCCGTTGACGTTGCCTGCCGCTGCGCCCACCCGGCTGATGTCGACATCATCGGCCCGCCAGGCCACCGGCAGCGAGGTCTGCAGGTATGGGTGGTAGGCCGCGCCGTACATCAGCTTGGCCGACAGGTTGCTGTCGTTGCGCAGGGCCGCCGGGTCGCCGCCATGCACGTCGATGATGGTGAAACGGTCGCCGAGCTTGGCGCACTGCGCCAGGGCCTCGCCGCAAAGCTCGTAGTATGCCGACGCAGCGAGCAGGCAGGTGGCGTCGGTCAGCACCAGCAGCGTGGGTTCGTCTTCCTTTTCCAGTGCCGCCAGGCCGGCACTGAAATGGGCTTTTGATGGGCTGGACTTGTAGTTGCCCACCGATGCCACCCAGCATGGGCCGCCACCATTCTTGAAATAGTGGCTCACTGCATGGTGCAGCGCATAGCCGTTCAACGGGCCGGCGCTGCTCAGCACCGGCGCGGTGCCGCTGCTGCCCACGGTAAGGGTGAACTTCTGCAATGGCGCACCGCCGAACACCGAAGTGAATTCCAGCAGCGTGGCCACCCGCACCACCTTGGGTTCGGCGGTCTCGACCGGACCGAGCTCGGTGTAGCCGATGAAGGCCGGCACGGCAGTGGCCACCTCGGCCACGGACGGTGGCAGGGTCGAGATCTCTTCGACATACACACCGGGGGTCTTGTAGACGGGCATGAAGTGCACTCCGTTCGTGGCAGAAATTGAAAGTGGGCTCAGGGTTTGCGGACAACCTGCACCCGGGTCTGGGAGATCTGCGGCACCGCCGCGCCATCGGCATCGCGAAACACCACCAGGCGCACCCTGAACAGGGCCGACGGCTGGTAGCTGACCCGCAGCGCGCTCCAGATCTCGTTTTGCTCGCCTTGCGGCAGGGTGACGAGTTCCAGCACCAGGCGGTCCAGCTGATGCGGCCAGCCCGGCGTGTTGCCGGGCTCGATGGCGCGGTGGCGCTGCAGGAAGCGGATCACCTGCCCCAGCTGATTCAGGCCCTGCTCATAGACCTTGAAGCGCGCCACCGCCAGCAGCTTCAGATTGAGCTGGATTTCGGGCTGCAGCTGGCGCAGGCCGCCATCGCCGGGCGCACGCAGGTACGGGTCGGCTGAGCGCAGGCCGGTTTCCTGCTCGATGTTGACCAGCAGCAACGTGATGGCGTTCAGGCGGAACTCGATCGGGTCGGCCTTGGCGCCATCGAGCAGCTGCACGCGGGGGTCGCCGGCGCCGTCGTCGGCGGCAGGCGCGGCGGCGCGCATGAAAGCGTCAAGCTGGTCTCGCAGCAAGCTGAGCACGTCGCCGATCATCGCGGTTGGGCCTGGGTTGGGTGCCGAGCGCTCAGCATGTCAAGCCCGGCCCTGCACGGCCATTGTGGGATCGGCAATTTGTTGAACACCACCCCCTAACTTGCATACGGCGTGCACGCCGGGCGTCGTGCACCGTCAGGCATGCACACTCGGGATGCACCCGATGTACAAGGCCGCCTTGCAGGCAGGCGAAGCGGCCTCCCGGCCGCCACAGCTCAACCCTCGGTGGCCAGCGCGCCGCGGCGGATCTGGTCGCGCTCCAGCGATTCGAACAGCGCCTTGAAGTTGCCCTCGCCGAAGCCGTCATCCCCCTGGCGCTCGATGAACTCGAAGAACACCGGGCCCAGCAGCGTTTGCGAGAAGATCTGCAGCAGCAGCCGCGGCTGGCCGCCCGTCTTCATCGCTTCGGTGCTGCCGTCGAGCAAGATGCCGCGGGTCTGCAGTTCGGCCACCGGTTGGCCGTGGCCGGGCAGGCGCTCGTCCAGCATCTCGTAGTACGCGCTGATGGGCGCGGCCATCAGGGGCACGCCGGCCAGCTGCAGGCGGTCGATGGTGGCCAGCAGATCGTCGGTGAGCAGCGCCACATGCTGGATGCCCTCACCGTTGAACTGCATCAGGAACTCCTCGATCTGCCCGGCCCCGCGCGACGACTCCTCGTTCAGCGGAATGCGGATCTTGCCGTCGGGTGCGGTCATGGCCTTGCTGGTCAGGCCGGTGTGCGCGCCCTGGATATCGAAGTAGCGGATCTCGCGAAAGTTGAACAGCTTCTCGTAGAAGCCGGCCCAGTAGGCCATGCGGCCACGGTAGACGTTATGGGTGAGGTGGTCCACCAGGCGCAGGCCGTGGCCGAATGGATGGCGATCGATGCCGTCGATGAAGTCGAAGTCGATGTCGTAGATCGAGCGGCCGTCCTCGAAGCGGTCGATCAGGTACAGGGGGGCACCGCCAATGCCCTTGATCGCCGGCAGGCGCAATTCCATCGGCCCGGTGGGAATGTCGATCGGCTGGGCGCCGAGGTCGAGCGCGCGCTGGTAGGCCTGGTGGGCGTCCTGCACCCGAAAGGCCAGGCCACATGCCGAAGGACCATGCTCAGCCGCAAAGTACGCGGCCATGCTGCGCGGCTCCCGGTTGACGATGAAGTTGATCGCGCCCTGGCGGTAGAGCACCACGTCTTTCGAACGGTGGCGCGCCACCAGGCTGAAGCCCATCAGCACGAAGAGCGGCTCGAGCAAGTTGGCGGTGGGTGAGGCGAATTCGACGAACTCGAAGCCCAGCAATCCCATGGGGTTCTCGTAAAGATCGGCCATGCAGGTCTCCGGTTGGTGATGGCGAACGGCGCAGCGGGGCGGTGGGCGGCAGGGGCAGAGCCAAGAGCAGGGGCAGGCTGTCGGTGTGGTCATGGGCCCGGCAGTCCGGCCGCTTCTGCAGCATGGCGAACGGTCGCCGATGAACATGGCATCGCCATGCGGCGACACGGGGCGCCAATGCAGCGGGTGACGTGATCCTTGCCGACCTGCAAGCTGCAAGCTGCAAGCTGCAAATTCATCATACTGTGCGCGCTTTGTGGCGAATGCCCTCGGCGCCGCGTCGGTTTGATTCAGCCGCCCCGCCGGCGCCACCAGAGCGCCATGGCGCGCCCGCGTACCCAGGCACCAGATTTGCTTTTCCTGCGTTGCAGACAGCAGTGCGGACGTTGGCGACCACCCCAGGTGGGGTGGTGCACCAATGGGATGCAGGAATGTTCCAGGCTATATTCCCCTGCGCCGCAACAAGCAAGGCGGCCAGTGGCTCACGAGGCTGCATCATGAAAACATGTCACAGCGGCTCGGCAACGATGCCCCGGCTGTCTGGAGGTCAAAACAGTGGATTACGCTTCCCAGCAACGGAATCCGGGCAAGCACCCCGTCGGTCTGATCGTGGTGGCCCTGGGCCATGTGGCCTTGGGCTATGCCCTGGTCAACGGGCTGGGCCACAAGATCGTCGAGGTGATCAAGGCGCCGATCGAGACGAAGATCATCGAAGAGGTCAAGCCGCCGCCACCGCCGCCGCCGGAGAACCTGCCGCCGCCACCCAAGATGGCGCTGCCGCCGCCCTCGTTCATGCCGCCGCCGGAGATCCAGGTGGCCAACCCGCAGCCGGCGCCAACGATCACGGTCACCCGGGAGGCACCACCGCCGGCGCCCCCAGTGTCCATCGCCCCCGCCGCGCCGGCCCCGGGCCCGGTGGCCGCGCCTGCACCGCCCGCACCCAAGCGGCAGGCGGTCGCTGCCAGCATCAACGTGTCCGCCTGCGAGAAGCCGGAGTTCCCGGCCGCCGCGCTGCGCGCCGAGGCCACCGGCACCACCAAGATCCGCTTCACCGTGGATGCCACGGGCAGGGTCAGCAAGGCCGAGATCGAACGGTCGGCAGGCCCGTCACGGGAGCATCGTCTGCTCGACCGCACCGCGATCGAAGCGCTGAGCAAGTGCCCCTTCAAGCCCGGCACTGACGAAAACGGCCAACCCGTGGGCGCGACCACGGTCGTCGACTACGTCTGGAAAACCGAATAAACCGCCGCCGCACCGCGCCTCCCTCTTTCTATCCGCCTGTTCCTGGAGTGACCATGTCCCTGCTGAATTTCCTGCGTGCGCCGCTGGCTGCCGCCCTGGTGGTGATCGCCACCCTTGCCACCACTGCACCGTCCCCTGCCCTGGCCCAAGCGTCGGCGCCGGCGGCTGAAGCGCCTGCGACGGTGACAGCGCCTGCGCCCGCTGCGGCTGAACCCGTGGTGGCCAAGGAAGAGGTGATGAACCCATACGGCCTGGAGGCGCTGTGGAGGCAGGGCGACTTCGTTGCCAAGGGCACGCTGGTCATCATGATCATCATGAGCATGGGCACCTGGTACATCCTCTTCACCAAGCTGTTTGAGCAGCGCAAGCTGATGAAATCGGCCAACGCCGTGGGTGAAGGCTTCTGGAAGGCCGGCAGCATGAAGCAGGCCGCCTCCACGCTGGACGAAGCGAGCGCCTTCCGCTACATCGCCGAGCAGGGCGTGAAGGCCGACGACCACCATGAAGGCACATTGGTCGAGGCAATCGACCGCCACACCTGGATCAGCATGAGCGTGGAGCGCGCGGTGGGCAACGTCAACAGCCGTCTGCAGGATGGCCTGGCCTTCCTGGCCACGGTCGGCTCAACTGCCCCTTTCGTGGGCCTGTTCGGCACGGTCTGGGGCATCTACCACGCGCTCACCGCCATCGGCATTGCTGGCCAGGCCAGCATCGACAAGGTGGCCGGCCCGGTGGGTGAAGCGCTGATCATGACCGCCTTCGGCCTGGCCGTGGCCGTGCCTGCGGTGATGGGCTACAACTGGTTGATCCGCCGCAACAAGACCGTCATGGAGAAGGTGCGCGCCTTCTCGGGTGATGTGCACAACGTGCTGCTCGCGGGCAAGCGGTGATGTCAACGCCCGTGCCTCACGGCCCTGCCCGCCAGGGCGGCTGGCAGCCGACTTGGGGCGGCTTGGCGGTGGCTGCCCCCGCCTCGATGGACAGGAGTAGCCCATGGCGATGAACGTCGGCTCGCCGGACGACGACGGCGAAGAGCAGATGAACTCGTCCATCAACACCACGCCCCTGGTGGACGTGATGCTGGTG
>JBBRJU010000026.1:0-11969 GCA_038218895.1 Burkholderiales bacterium | reverse complement strand
CTCAGCAACGGCGGTGTTTCGTATCCGGTGCCGGTGTGGGGCTTGGGTCAGGGCCTGGCCGCGGCAGGCGCCGTCGGCGGCGCGGTTCTGGCCTGGCTGTGGGTACGGCGCGCCAGGACGCTGTTCGAGGCCACCGGCAAGCCGCGGCCGGTGCTGTTGCCGTCGATCGGGCTGATCGTCGTCGGCGCGCTGATTGGCTGGCTGGCCGGCGGTGCACCGGGCGATTGGAATGTGCCCCAGCCCGGCGGCTTCTCGATGGAAGGCGGCAGTTCGCTGACGCCGGAATTCATCGCCGTGCTGCTGGGGCTGACGTTGTACACCGCGGCATTCGTCGCCGAAGTCGTGCGCGCCGGCATTGCATCGGTGCCCGGCGGCCAGGGCGAGGCGGCCAGTGCGCTCGGGCTCTCGCGCGGGCAGCAGATGCGGCTGGTGTCGCTGCCGCAGGCCCTGCGCGTGATCATCCCGCCAATGACCAACCAGTTCCTGAACCTGACGAAGAACTCGTCGCTGGCGGTGGCCATCGGCTACCCGGACGTGGTGTCGATCTCCAACACCGCGATCAACCAGACCGGGCGCGCGGTGGAATGCATCGCGATCATCATGCTCGTCTACCTGACGACGTCGCTGGGCACCTCGGCGCTGATGAACTGGTACAACAAGCGCGCAGCGATCAAGGAGCGATAGATGCCTGCTTCGATCTCCATCTTTCCCGACCAGCCGCCCGTCACCCAGGACGGCCGCCTGGCGTTCGAGCCGATCGCGCCGCGCGCAGCGCCCATCCGCACCGAAGGACTCGGGCCCTGGCTGAAGCGCAACCTGTTCAGCAATGTGCCGAGTACGGTCGCCACCATCGCCTTGCTCGGCCTGGCAGCGTGGTACCTGCCGCAGTTGCTGAACTGGGTGTTGCTGAAGGCCGTGTTCGCGCCCAATTACGAGCAATGCCAGGCCGCGCGCGGCAGCGGGGCCTGCTGGGGCGTGGTGACCGAGAAGTACCGCCTGATCATCTTCGGCCGCTATCCCTTCGACGACCAGTGGCGGCCGCTGATCGCCACCATCGCGATGGTCTCGGCCCTGGTGGCCAGCTGCGTGCGCATGTTCTGGAAGCCCTGGCTGGTCCTGGTGTGGCTGGCAATGCTGGCGCTGTTCTTCAGCCTGATGTTCGGCGGCTTCGCCGGCCTGGAATTCGTGCCCACCCAACGCTGGGGCGGGCTGCCATTGACGGTGTTGCTGGCCACGCTGTCGATCGTGCTGGCCTTTCCGCTGGCGGTGGTGGTGGCCCTGGGCCGCCGTAGCAACATGCCGGCCATCAAGACGGTGTGCGTGATCTACGTCGAACTCGTCCGCGGCGTGCCGCTGATCAGCGTGCTGTTCATGGCCAGCTTCATGTTTCCGCTGTTCATGCCGCCGGGCACCAGCATCGACGTGCTGATCCGGGTGCTGGTGGGCATCACCCTGTTCGCGGCAGCCTACATGGCCGAGATCGTGCGCGGCGGCCTGCAGGCCATCCCCAAGGGGCAGCAAGAAGCGGCCGACACGCTGGGCCTGAGCTACTGGCAGGCCCAGCGCAAGATCATCCTGCCGCAGGCACTGGCGCTGGTGGTACCGGGCATCATGAACAACTTCATCGCCATCTTCAAGGACACCTCGCTGGTGACCATCGTCAGCCTCTACGAGCTGACCGGTGCGATGGGCCTGGCGCTCAATTCCGACAGCAACTGGCGGCCGTTCAAGATCGAGGCCTACTTGTTCATCGCTGCCATCTACTTCATCTTCTGCTTCTCGATGTCGCGCTACAGCCTGTGGATCGAGAAGCAGCTGTCAGTCAGCAAGAACAGGTAAATCCATGTCTGAATCCATCATCTCGTTCGAGAAGGTCAACAAGTGGTACGGCAACAATTTCCATGTGCTGCGTGACATCGATCTTGCGGTGGCCAAGGGTGAGCGCATTGTCATCTGCGGGCCGTCGGGCTCGGGCAAGAGCACGCTGATCCGCTGCATCAACCGCCTGGAAGAACACCAGCAAGGCACGCTGACGGTCGACGGCGTGGAGCTGTCGGACAACGTCAAGGCGATCGAGGCCATCCGCAAGAACGTGGGCATGGTGTTCCAGCAGTTCAACCTGTTTCCGCACCTCACCGTGCTGGAAAACATGACCCAGGCACCGATGTGGGTCGGCAAGCTGCCCAAGGCCGAAGCAGAAGATCGGGCGATGACCCAGCTCAAGCGGGTGCGCATTGCCGAGCAGGCAGACAAGTACCCGCTGCAGCTGTCAGGCGGCCAGCAGCAGCGGGTGGCGATCGCCCGGGCGCTGTGCCTCACGCCCAAGATCATGCTATTCGACGAGCCCACGTCGGCGCTCGACCCCGAGATGATCAAGGAAGTGCTCGACGTGATGATCGAGCTGGCCGAAGGCGGCATCACCATGCTGTGTGTCACCCATTAAATGGGCTTTGCCAAGGCAGTGGCCAACCGGGTGATCTTCATGGACCAGGGCCAGATCGTCGAGCAGAACGCGCCACATGCGTTCTTCGACAACCCGCAAAGCGACCGCACCAAGGATTTTCTGTCAAAGATCCTCGGGCATTGACCCCCCCGATGTGCCTTCGGCGCATCCACCCCAGGGGGGCACCGCCAGCGGCCCGGCAAAGCCGGTTCTGCGACGCGCGCTTGGTCAGTGCGCGCCCGCTACGCCGGCTGGCGCAAAAAATCCCACAGCGCCTGCGCGGCCGGCTTGGTGTGGCGCGCCACTGCAGGGCGCTCCCGGTAGATGCGCACTTCCATCGTCAGCTCGCCCACGCCGGGCGGCGCCGCCGGCACCAGCCGGCGGGCCTTGAGCTCTTGCCGCACCGAGCTGGCGGGCAGAAACGCCAGGCCGTGGCCCTCCAGCGCCATGGCCTTCAGGCCTTCGGCCATGTCGGTCTCGTAGGTGGTCTCCAGCGCCGGGGCCACCGGCAGCTGGCGGATGATCTGCTCGACCATGTGGCCCATGTAGGCACCGGCGGCATAGGCCAGCAGCGGCACCGGCGGCCCGCCGGCCGCCAGAAAGAACAGCGGCTGGCCTTCGGCGTCGGCCTTGGCGTAGGCCGCCAGCGTCTCGTGGCCGAGCGACAGCATGTCGTAGCGGTCGGGGCTCAGCTGCAGCGGCTGCGACGGGTGGTGGTAGGCGATCAGCAGATCGCAGCCGCCTTCGGTGAGGCGCAGCACCGCGTCGTGCACGTTCAGCGCGATCAGCCGCGTCTTGACGCTGCCGAAGCGGCGGCGCAGGTCCATCAGCCAATGCGGAAAGAACGTGAACGCCAGCGTGTGCGGGATGGCGAACTCGATCACGTCCTGCCCGCTGGCACGGTGGCTGCGCATCAGGTTGCGCGCCGACTGCAGTGCCACCAGGATTTCCAGTGCCTGGGCATGCAGGGTCTCGCCGGCCGTGGTCAGCCGGGTGGGGTAGCACGCGCGGTCGACCAAGTCGATGCCGGCCCAGGCTTCCAGCGCCTGGATGCGCCGCGAAAACGCCGGCTGGGTGACATGCCGCAACTGGGCCGATCGGGAAAAGCTGCGCGTCTCGGCCAGGCTGACGAAGTCTTCAAGCCACTTGGTTTCCACCGCGGCAGTGTAATAGTCGGAAATCACCCACCATTCAAGGGGCTGGCCACCCTGACCCCCCATGAACGAAGGGGGGGGAACCCGGGCATGGATCACGGTCGTTCGATACAGTTCATCACAGATCCAGAGCGGGGCAACAGCATGTGGCTGTACCGCTCGCCCACCTTTTTGATGCAGGACAGCTCTCCATGACAACAAAATTCCGCTCGACGGCTCTGGCAACAGCGCTGGTTGCATTTTCTGTTGGTGCGCTGGCCGGGCCGGTCATGTTCGAGGGCCCCTGGGAAAAAGGTGTTGCAGCGAAAGATCCGCCGGTGGAGTTTTTGGCCGAAGGTGGTTTCACGTTCACTGGCGCCTGGGGCTACAAGGCGGGCATGTTCATGGCAAACGATGTGCTTCCAAAAGCTTGGGACTTGAGTCAAAGTCCCATCAAGTGTGCGGATGCAAGCGGTGAATTTTCGGAAGCGCTCTGCAACACGACCGGCTTCATCATGAACCGTGCACGCGGTGAGAAGGCACAAATCATCCGGGTGGATGTGGACCCGAAACGGTTGCAATATATTGAAAACGTCAGCATCAGGCTTTACCACGAGACGCCGACCGGCGCCACAGTGACTGCGCGCAACGCAGCGGGTGGTTTCGAGAATTTTGAAAATATCACGCCCGGCAACTTGGTCTGGACCTCGTGGAATAGCGCGGTCAAGTTGGCGAATGCAACAACTCTGGAGTTCAACTTTGGCGAAGCTTATGTCCTGGGTCTGGACAACCTTGACATCACGCTCAGCGCAGCCCCTGGCGGTGGTGCTACGGTGCCAGAACCTGCCAGCTACGCGCTGGTCGGCCTGGCCCTGCTGGCCGCTGGCGCTGCCCGCCGTCGGTATGCCTGAGCACGCTGCTGCCTGACGACAAGCCCGCCGCTGGCGGGCTTTTTCACGCCTGGCGCGCTGCGCAATCCTCAGCCGCCCGGGCTGGCCGCCTCATCTGCCGCCTGCTGCAGGCGCCACATCTCGGCATAGCGCCCGCTGCGGGCCAGCAGGTCGGCGTGGGTGCCGCGTTCCACCACCCGGCCGCCGTCGAGCACCACGATCTCATGTGCGTCAGCCACGGTGGACAGGCGGTGTGCGATCACCAGTGCCGTCTTGCCCTGGGCCGCGCTCTTCAGTTCGGCCTGGATGGCGCGCTCGTTGGCCGAATCCAGCGCCGACGTGGCCTCGTCGAAGATCAGCACCGGCGGGTTCTTCAGCAGCGTGCGGGCAATCGCCACGCGCTGCTTCTCACCGCCTGAGAGCTTCAACCCCCGCTCGCCCACCGTGGTGGCATAACCTTGCGGCGTGCTGGCGATGAAATCATGGATGTGCGCCGCCCGGGCCGCCGCTTCCACCTCGGCCGGGCTGGCACCGGCGCGGCCATAGCCGATGTTGTAGCCCACCGTGTCATTGAACAGCACCGTGTCCTGCGGCACGATGCCGATCGCCTGGCGCAGGCTGGCCTGCTGCACGCTGCGGATGTCCTGGCCGTCGATGGTGATGCGCCCGCCGGTCACGTCGTAGAAGCGGTAGAGCAGGCGCGCCAGCGTGCTTTTGCCGGCGCCCGACGGGCCCACCACCGCCACTGTCTTGCCGGCCGGGATCTCGAAGCTGACGCCGTGCAGGATGGGCCGGTTCTGGTCGTAGGCAAAGCGCACATCCTCGAAGCGCACCACGCCTTCGGTCACCAGCAGCGGCGGCGCACCGGGCACATCGGCCACCTCGCGGTCACGTTCGAGCAGCAGGAACATGCGGTCCAGGTCGGTCAGGCTCTGCTTGACCTCGCGGTAGAGCACGCCCAGAAAGTTCAGCGGGATGTAGAGCTGGATCAGGAAGGCGTTGATCATCACCAGGTCGCCCAACGTCAACCGCCCTTCCACCACCCCCTGCGTGGCCCGCCAGAGCATGGCCACCAGGCTCAGCGCGATGATCAGCTGCTGGCCGGTGTTGAGCATCGACAGTGTGCTCTGGCTCTTCACCTGCGCCCGGCGGAAGGCCTCCAGCCCCTTCTCGTAGCGGCCGGCCTCGAAGGCCTCGTTGTTGAAGTACTTCACCGTCTCGAAGTTCAGCAAGGCGTCGATGGCCCGGGTGTTGGCGCTGGAATCCAGCTCGTTCATCTCGCGGCGGAACTTGTTGCGCCACTCGGTCACGCTGACGGTGAAGCTGATGTAGAGCACCAGCGCGGTCAAGGTGATCCAGACATAACCCATGTCGAACTTCCAGCCCAGGAAGCCCAGCACCAGCGTCACCTCCACCAGCGTGGGCACGATGCTGTAGAGCGAATAGCTGACCAGCGATTGCAGCGCACGTGTGCCACGCTCGATGTCGCGTGTCAGGCCGCCGGTCTGCCGCTCCAGGTGAAAGCGCAGGCTCAGCGCATGCATGTGGCCAAACACCTCCAGCGCAATCTGCTTGCTGGCACCGAAGCTCACCTTGGCGAAGATCAGTTCGCGCAGTTCGGTGAACAGGCTGGTGGTCAGACGCAGCCCGGCATAGGCCATCAGCAGGCCGATGGGCACCACCAGCACCGCACGCGGGTCGCCGGGTTTCAGCGCCAATGCGTCCACCAGGTACTTCAGCAGCACCGGCACGCCGACGTTGGCCACCTTGGCCGCCAGCAGGAACGACAGCGCCAGGCCGACCCGCCAGCGGTATTGCCACAGGTAGGGCAGCACCTTGCGCAGCGTCTGCCAGTCGGAGCGGGCCGCGCCGGGGGCGGTGGGCGTGGCCAGGGCAATGCTGGGTGCGGAATGGCGCATGGGTGGGGTGGGCAAGATCAGGCTGCGTGGGAAGAATGGCCTGCCAGGAACCACCCGCAGGTGCTGCCGATGCCTGATCCGACAAGCCCCGGCAGCCCGTGACAGAGCCCGGCAGTGTGCCCGATGGCCGTGCCCTGGTGCAGCGGTTGATGCCCTTTTCCGCTGACCTCGACGGCCATGGCGACATCTTCAGCGGCTGGCGGCTGGCGGCTGGCCTGGAGCGACCCGGGCGACCCGGCCGACCTGACAGGGGGCCGGCAGCAGCTCAGAACTTCGAGAAATCGGGCTTGCGCTTCTGGAAGAAGGCCTGGAAGGCTTCGGTGGCCTCGGGGCTGCGCAGGCGCTGGCTGAACAGCGCGCCTTCAGTGGCCATCACTTCGCGGATGCGGGCACGCTGCGGCGCGCGCATCAGGCGCTTGGTGTCGGCCACCGCGCCGGGCGCCAGGCTGTTGAAGCGCTCTGCCATGCGGCGGGCATGGTTGACCACCTCGCCGGCGGGCAGCACGGCGTTGGCGATGCCGCAATCGACCGCGTCGCTGCCACTGAAAGGCTCGCCCAGCATCAGCTTCTCGGCTGCCTTCACATGGCCGATCAGCGCTGGAAGCACCAGGCTGCTGGCGTACTCGGGCACCAGGCCCAGGCTGACAAAGGGCATGGCCAGGCGGGCCTCGTCAGACACATAGACCAGATCGCAGTGCAGCAGCAGCGTGGTGCCGATGCCCACCGCCGCGCCGGTGACTGCCGCCACCACCGGTTTGTCGCAATCGAGCAGCGCGCGCATGAAGTGCGCCACCGGCGTCTCGGCCGTGCCCTCACCCGCCCCCAGGCTCGGCGGGCGCTGCATGAAGTCGTCGATGTCGTTGCCCGAGGTGAAGATGCCCGGCTGGCCGGTGATCAGCACCGCACGCACGCCGACGTCGGTGTTGGCCGCTTCCAGCGCGTCGGCCATGGCGGTGTACATGGCCTGGGTCAGCGCGTTCTTCTTCTCGGGGCGGGCGATCTCGATCGTCAGCACCTTGTTCAGGGTGGCAGTGCGGATGGTCATCGGTGTTTCCTGTGGCTCGGATGCGGGCTCAGACCCGCTCGAAGATGCCGGCCGCGCCCTGGCCGGTGCCCACGCACATCGTCACCATGCCGTACTTCAACTGGTGGCGGCGCAGCGCATGCACCACGGTGGCGGCGCGGATGGCACCGGTGGCGCCCAGCGGGTGGCCCAGGGCAATCGCGCCACCCATCGGGTTGACGACGTCGGGGTTCAGCCCCACGGTGCGGATGACGGCCAGCGCCTGCGCGGCAAAAGCCTCGTTCAGCTCGATCCAGCCCATGTCGGCCAGGCTGAGGCCGGCGCTCTTCAGGGCCGCGGGGATGGCCTCGATCGGGCCGATGCCCATGATCTCGGGCGGCACACCGCGCGAGGCAAAGCTGACGAAGCGCGCCAGCGGTTGCAGGTTGAAGCGCTTCACCGCGGCTTCGCTGGCCAGGATCAGCGCGCCGGCGCCGTCGCTGGTCTGGCTGCTGTTGCCGGCCGTGACCGAGCCCTTGGCGGCGAACACGGTGCGCAACTTGGCCAGCGCGGCCAGCGTGGTTTCGGCGCGCGGGCCTTCGTCCAGGCTGACCGTGCGCGTGCTGACATGAATTTCGCCCAAGGACGCACCGGGTCCCAGGTCGGGCGTGCGCTCGACCACCTGCACCGGGCAGATCTCGTCGGCAAAACCACCGGCCTGCTGGGCGGCAATCGCCTTCCTGTGGCTTTGCAGCGCAAAGGCGTCCTGGTCTTCGCGGCTGACCTTCCACTGGCTGGCCACTTTTTCCGCCGTCAGACCCATGCCGTAGGCGATGCCGATGTTCTCGTCCTTGGCAAACACCTTCGGGTTGAACGAGGGCTTGTTGCCGGTCATCGGCACCATGCTCATGCTCTCGGCGCCGGCGGCGATCATCACGTCGGCCTCGCCGACGCGGATGCGGTCGGCCGCCATCTGGATGGCGCTGAGGCCCGACGCGCAAAAGCGGTTGACGGTGATGCCGCCCACGCTGCTGGGCAGGCCCGCCAGCAGCGCTGCCACGCGGGCCATGTTGGCGCCCTGCTCGGCCTCGGGCATCGCGCAGCCGACGATGGCGTCTTCGATGGCCTTCGGGTCCAGCCCCGGCACCTGCGCCAATGCGGCCTGGATGGCGACCACCAGCAGGTCGTCGGGCCGGGTGTGGCGGAAGAAGCCGCGGTGGCTGCGGCCGATGGGCGTGCGGCTGGCGGCGACGATGTAGGCGTCTTGAACTTGCTTGCTCATGGGTGTTCTCCGGGCAGCGGTCAGTTGCGGACGGGCTTGCCGGTCTGCAGCAGGCCCATGATCCGTTCCTGCGATTTCGGGTGCTCCAGCAAGCTGCAGAAATGCTTGCGCTCCAGCGCCATCAGGTAGTCCTCATTCACCAGTGCGCCGGCTTCCACCGCGCCGCCGCACACCACGTCGGCGATCAGGCTGGCGATGTGGAAATCATGCGCGCTGATGAAGCCGCCGTCGCGCATGCCCACCAGCTGCGCCTGGATGGTGGCAATCGCCGACCGCCCCGCGACCGGGAACTGGGCCTTCAGCGGTGCGCGCCAGTTGCTGGCGGCCATGGCCCGCACCTGGGTGATGGCGGTGAACAACAGCTCGTCCTTGTGCGCCACCACCACGTCGTCGGCCAGCAGGTAGCCCAGCTTGCGGCTTTCCAGCGCGCTGGTGCCCACGGTGGCGGTGGCTGCGGCCTGGAAGCCGTCCTTGACGAACGCCAGCAGGTCGGTGCTGTTGGCCGCTGCGGCGTTTTCGGCCGCGCGGCGGGCGATGTAGGTGAGGCCGCCACCGCCGGGGATCAGGCCCACGCCCACTTCCACCAGGCCGACATAGGTTTCCAGGTGCGCCACCCGCTTGGCGCAGTGCACCGCAATCTCGCAGCCGCCACCCAGCGCCAGGCCGCGCATTGCTGCCACCGTGGGCACGCTGGCATAGCGCAGCCGCAGCAGGGCGCTTTGCAGCTTCAGGATTTCGGGCGCGATGCCCTTGGCACCCAGCTTCATGAAGGTGGGCAGCATGGCTTCGAGGTTGGCACCGGCCGAAAACGGTTCGTCACCCGACCAGATCACCAGGCCGTCGAACTGCGCTTCGGCCAGGTCCAGCGCCTTCAGCAGGCCGTCGATCACGCCCGGGCCGATCAGGTGCATCTTGCTGGTGATGCTGGCGATCAGCACCTGGCCGTCCAGCGTCCACAGCCGAAGCTCATCGTTCTTGAACAACTCGGTGCCGGCGGCGATGAACGGCGTGGCGCCTTCGCCGCCCAGCGCCTCGGGGAAGTGCTGGCGCTGGTACACCGGCAGGCTGCTGCGCGGCAGGTAGCGGCCCTGCGCAGCGCTCCAGGAGCCATCGGGCGTGTGCACACCGGCGTTGGTGGCGACCGGGCCGTCGAACACCCAGGCCGGCAGCGGGGCGCTGCACAGCGCCTTGCCGGCATCGATGTCTTGCTGCACCCAGGTGGCCACCTGCTGCCAGCCAGCGGCCTGCCACAACTCGAACGGGCCCTGCTGCATGCCGAAGCCCCAGCGCATGGCCAGGTCGACCGCACGCGCCGACTCGGCAATGTCGGCCAGGTGCACCGCCACATAGTGGAAGCCGTTGCGCAGGATGGCCCACAGAAACTGCGCCTGCGGGTTGGTCGATTCACGCAGCAGCTTCAGCCGCTCGGGCGCGGGTTTTTTCAGGATGCGGTCGACGATGGCATCGGCCTTGCCGCCGGCCTTCACATAGTCGCCACTCGCCAGGTCGAAGCGCAAGATGTCCTTGCCCACCTTCTTGTAGAAGCCGGCACCGGTCTTCTGGCCCAGTGCGCCGGCGGCGGTGAGCGCGGCCACCGCTGCGGGCGTGGCATAGCTGGCGTAGAACGGGTCGCCCGCCTTGTCCGGGCCCAGGTTGTCCTGCATGGTCTTGACGACATGGCCCAGGGTGTCGATGCCCACCACATCGGCCGTGCGGAAGGTGCCGCTGCTGGCGCGGCCCAGCTTCTTGCCAGTGAGGTCATCGACCACGTCATAGCCCAGGCCGTATCGGGCGGCTTCGGCGATGGTGCCCAGCATGCCGGCGATGCCCACCCGGTTGGCCACGAAGTTCGGTGTGTCTTTGGCCCGCACCACGCCCTTGCCCAGGCTGCGGGTGACAAAGGTCTCCAGGTCGTCCAGGATCTGCGGCAGCGTGGCCGCCGTGGGGATCAGCTCCACCAGATGCATGTAGCGCGGCGGGTTGAAGAAGTGGATGCCGCAAAAGCGCGGGCGCAGCGCCTCGGGCAGCACGTCGCTCAGCTTGGTGATCGACAGGCCCGAGGTGTTGCTCGCCACGATGGCGCCGGGTGCCAGGTGCGGCGCCACTTTGGTGTACAGGTCGAGCTTCCAGTCCAGCCGCTCGGCAATCGCCTCGATCACCAGGTCGCAGTCGGCCAGCAGGTGCAGGTGCTCCTCGTAGTTGGCCAGCTGGATCAGCTGCAGATCGGCGGGAACGCCGATGGGCGATGGCTTGAGCTTCTTCAAGCCCTCGATCGCCTTCAGGCCGATGGCGTTCTTCGGGCCTTGGGCAGGCGCTGGGCCGCTGCCGGGCTTGCCCGTCGTCTCGGGGGACGGCTGGCGCGACGCGTCAGCCAGGGTGCCCGTGTCTGCGGCCAGGTCGAACAGCACGACCGGCACCTTGGCGTTGACCAGGTGGGCGGCAATCTGCGCACCCATCACGCCGGCACCCAGCACGGCCACCTTGCGCACGTTGAATCGGTTCATGGTTTCTCCAGCAATGGTCGGGGTCACTCGATGCGCACCCACGTCTGCGTGCGGCCCAGCAGGGCCAAGCCGATGAAGCCACGCACTTCCAGCTTCTTGCCCCCTTCGATCGGCTTGAGCAGCAGCTTGTAGACCTTGCCGTTGTTCGGGTCGAGGATCTCGCCGCCTTCCCAGCGCGCGCTGTCGCCGTCGGCCTTGGCGCCCCGGATGATGGTCATGCCCAGCACCTTCTGGCCCTTGCGCTCGTCGCTGCATTCCACGCAGGTCGAATCCTGCTTGGTGGCGTCGGCGATCTTCTCGATCTTGCCGGTGAGCACGCCGCCGGTGTCGCTGATGCGCACCTGGGATTTCTCGGCCTTGGTCTCGTCGTCGATGGTCTTCCACAAGCCCACCGGGGTGGCCTGGGCCAGCGCGGTGCCGGTGGCAGCAGCCAGGGCCAGGGTGATCAGCAGCTTCTTCATGGCGTGTCTCCGGTCGTCTTGATGGTCGGGTAGGGGATGTTCAGAACAGCGCTTCGTCCATCGCCATCAGCGGTGCCAGGCCGGCGCGCGCAGTGCGGATCAGCATGGCCGTCTCGGGCAGCAGCTTGGCAAAGTAGAAGCGCGCAGTGTGCAGCTTGGCGGTGTAGAACGGGTCGGCTGCGGTGGCGGCGTCTTTCTGCTTGTCGAGCGCCACCTTGGCCATGCGGGCCCAGAAGTAGGCAAAACACAGGTGACCCACCACGCGCAGGTAGTCCACCGCAGCGGCGCCCACCTCGTCGGCATTGCCGAAGGCCTTCATGCCCAGCTCGGTGGT
>JBBRJU010000025.1:0-11988 GCA_038218895.1 Burkholderiales bacterium | reverse complement strand
CATCGCCACCAGGGCGATGGCGATCAGGATCGCGGGGATGGCCATCACGCCGTCCATCACCCGCATCAGCGGGCCGTCGAGCCAGCGCAGAAAGCCCGCCAGCAGGCCCAGCGTGATGCCGAAGGCCAGCGCCACCACGGCGGTGAACAGGCCCACGATCAGCGACACCTGGGTGCCGTAGATCACGCGGCTGTAGATGTCGCGGCCAAAGCTGTCGCTGCCCATCAAGAAGCGGTGCTGCAACAGTTCGCCATCCAGCGTCGTGATCTCGCCGGTCTCGCCGGGTACCAGATCACGGCTGGCGGGGTCGAACAGCGACGGATCGACCGTGCCCAGCCAGGGCGCGGCCAACGAGATCAGCACCAGCAGCAGCATCACCGTGCCGCCGATGCGCACCGCCGTGTTGCGCCGCACACGCGCCCAGGCGCTGGGCTGGACATGGACGGTGGCGCTCTCGACCGACAGCGCTTCGAAATCAGGGTTGGCGGCCATCGTCAGTAGCGGATCCGGGGATCGAAGAAGACATAGGACAGGTCGACCAGCAGATTGACCATCACGTAGATGAATGAAAACAACAGGATCAAGCCCTGGATGGTGGGGAAGTCACGCGCCAGCACCGCATCCACCGTCAACCGGCCCAGGCCAGGGATGGCATAGACCGACTCGGTGACCACCACACCGCCGATCAGCAGCGCAATGCCGATGCCGATCACGGTGGCGATCGGCACCGCCGCATTGGCCAGCGCGTGGCGCATCAGCACCGTCACCTCGGGCAGGCCCTTGGCGCGGGCGGTGCGGATGTAGTCCTCGCCCAGCGTCTCCAGCACTGAAGCGCGGGTGACACGGGCGATCAGCGCGATGTAGATCAGGCTCAGCGTGATGGCCGGCAGCGTGAGGTGGTAGGCCCAGGGCCCGATGCCGTCGGCGATGCGCCTGTAGCCCTGCACCGGCAGCCAGCCCAGCTTCAGCGAGACCAGCCAGATCAGCACGTAGGCGCTGACGAACACCGGCACCGAAAACCCCAGCACCGAAAAGCCCATCAAGGCCTTGTCGAGCCAGCCACCAAAGCGCCAGGCCGCCAGCACGCCCAGCGGCACGGCGATCAGCACCGCCATGGTGATGGTGACCAACGCCAGCGAGACCGTGGGCTCCAGGCGCTGGGCGATCAGCGTGGTGACTTCGGTCTTGTAGTAGTAGCTCTGGCCCAGGTCGCCACGCAGCAGGTGGCCGGCCCAGATGAAGAACTGCTCGGGCACGGACTTGTCGAGCCCGAGGTTGGTGCGGATCTGCGCGATCTGCTCGGTGCTGGCGGCGTCCCCCGCCAGCACCGCCGCCGGGTCACCCGGCGTCAGGCGCAGCATCAGGAAAACCAGCACCGAGACGATCAGCAGTACGGGCAGCGTGGACAGCAGCCGCTTGGCAAGGAAATTCAGCATCGGGTCACCGCCAGCAAGGCCGGCCGGTGCAGCGCACCGGCCGGCCCATCAGGCCATCAGTTCTTCTTGAGGTTCCAGTAGATGTTGCCGTTGCTGATGAAGAAGCCGCTGATGTTCTTGCGCGCGGCCATCGGCTGCATGTATTCACCCAGCGGCGCATGCGTGCCCACCTCGTAGGCACGGACGTGCAGCTGGTCGGCCAGCTTCTTCTTGACACCCTCGTCGGTGGCCCGCATGAATTCATTGCGGATGGTGATCATCTTGTCGTCCGAGGCCCAGCCGAACCAGCCGCTCTTCTCGCCACGGGTGTCCATGGTGGGGTTGGCGATCGGGCTCCAGACGTCGAAGGTCTGCCAGGCGGTGAGGAACATGTGCCAGCCGCCCTTGTCGATCGGGTCTTTCTTGGCGCGGCGGCCCACCAGGGTCTGCCAGTCCATGGCCTGCAGGTCGACCTTGAAGCCGGCTTGGCGCAGCAGCTGGGCCGCCACGTCGGGCAGCTTCTGGATGCTGGCCAGGTCGGTCGGCTTCATGATGACGATAGGTGTGCCGTCGTAGCCGCTGGCCTTCAGCAGCTCTTGCGCCTTGCGCATGTTGCTCTTGCCCTGGATGTCGCTGCCGGCGGTGGTGCCGTAAGGCGAGCCGCAGATGAACATCGAGTAGCAGCTCTTGTACAGCTCCTTCACGCCCACCTGGGCGCGCAGGAAGGGCTCTTGCGTCATCGCGGCGATGGCCGCCTGGCGCACCTTGGCGTTGTCGAAGGGCTTGTTCAAATGGTTGAAACGCGCCATGTACTGCAGGCCGTAGGTGGCGTACTTGGGCAGCTGGATGCTGCTGTCGGCCTTGGCGGTTTCATAGTGGTCGAAGCCCAGGGCCTCGACGATGTCGACCTCGCCCTTCTGCAGCGCCGACAGCTGGGCCTGGGTGTCGCGCAGCGCCAGGTTCCATTCCACCCGGTCGACGTAGACGTTCTTGCCGCCGGTGGTGCCCGACGGCGGCTCGCTGCGCGGCACGTATTTGGTGTTCTTCAGATAGACGGCCCGGTCACCGGGCTTGAACTCGTCGCGCTTGAAGGTGTAGGGGCCCGAGCCGATGTGCTCTTCGATCTGCTTGAAGGGATCGGTCTCGGCAATGCGCTTGGGCATGATGAAGGGCACGTTGGAGCTGGGCTTGCCCAGCGCCTCCAGCATGAAGCCGTTGGCCTCGCCCAGAAAGATGCGGAAGGTGTCGGGCGTGGGCGAATCCATGCGCTGCACGAACTGGAACAGCGCCGAGCCCATCGCGTCACGCTTGCCCCAGCGCTGCAGGCTGGCGATCACGTCCTCACCGGTCACCGGCTTGCCGTCGTGGAATTCCAGGCCCTTGCGCAGCTTGAAGGTCCACAGGCGCTTGTCCGGGCTTTCGGTCCAGGTCTCGACCATCTGCGGCTTGACCTTGGCGTTTTCGTCCGTGCCGAACAGGGTGTCGTAGATCATGTAGCCGTGGTTGCGGCTCATGTAGGCGGTGGTCCAGATCGGGTCGAGGATGGCCAGGTTGCTGTGGGGCACCACGCGCAGCACGGTGCCCTGGGCCAGCACAGGCAGTGAAGTGGCCGTGGCCAGCACGGACAACGTGGCCACGGTGGCCAGGCGGCGGGTCAATTTCATGGAAGTGAGGCTCCAAGAGAAGGCAATGGACTGGGGAATGCTGCCCCGGAATGGTGCCGCACACGCTAACCGAATTCGGCAGACCGATCGCTCGGGGTTTTCTCAGCTTGTCGAGCAAGACGCGCGCCAGGCGGGCGCCCGATTCAGGTATCGATCGAGCCGTCGCTCCGCCCGTCGATCGGCCAGTCGATCGGCCACTTTGGCCGCCGGATGTGCCGGTAGGGCAAGCGCTGCAGGTCCGGGCTGACCGTGCCCGGCGCGGCGCAATACAGCACCTCGACCGCCAGCGGCGCAAACGCGGCCCGGAAGTGCTGCGAGCTCTTGACCACCACGATGCGCTGCGCCGCCAGATCGCAGCCCAGCTGGGTGAACAGGTCGGTGCCCATGGCCTGGCTGCGGCGGCTGATCAGCACCAGCTGCACGCCGTCGGCATCGACCAGCGCGCAGTCGCCCAGTGGCTGGCGGGTACCGGCCAGTGCGCTCATCTGCATGTCGTGCTGCAGCGCCAGCACGGTGCAGACGGCATCGACCGGGTCGCCCGACAGCGGGCCCACCTTGCCGCCCAGGCGCATCGGCAGGCGCGCGCCCACGCCCGCCGCGAAGGCGATGCGCACGGCCTGCGGATCCCACAGCGGGCCCAGTGCGGCGCCGGCGATGCGCCGTTCGATCAGGCGCCGCAGGATGAAGCTGCTGTCACCGGCCGCACCGCCACCAGGGTTGTCGGCGCTGTCGGCGATCACCACCAGGCCGGCGGGGGCGGCCAGCGCGGCATCCAGCGCCGCGTCGATGCCCAGGAAGGGCGCGTCCATGGCCGCGCGCAGTTGTACCAGTTCGTCGGCCAGCCGCTGCGCCAGCGCGTCGCCTGCAGTCTGGCGGGCGTCGGTGTAGACCAGCAGCTTGGTGCCCATGTCGGCCACGTCGCCCCAGGGGAAGCCATGGGTCAGGCTGATCGACAGCACGCCGTCGTGGCCCTCCAGCGTCTGCAGGCGCTCGACAAAGCCCTGGGCCGGAGCGCGGCTGGTGTGCACCACCACGACGCTGTGGGTGTCGGCCACCGAGACCGCCGGCCGGCGGCCGTGCACCACCTGGGCGGCGCACAGATCGACCAGCTCGAAGGCGCGCGCCAGGATGTCGGTGTGCGGGTACTGCTTGAAGGCGATCAGCAGATCGGCCTGGCCCAGCATGGCCGCGCTGAGGTGGTGGTGCGGGTCGAGCGTGGCGCCCACCACCACACCCGGGCCGACGGCCTGCCGCACCCGGGTGAGCAGGTCGCCTTCGCAATCCGGGTAGGCGTCGGCCACCATCGCGCCATGCAGGCCCAGCAACACCAGTTGCACCGGCAGCGCGGCGCGCAGGTCGGCCAGGATCTGGTCGCGCAAGGTCTCGTAGGCCACCCGGGTGGTGATGCCGCCAGGCTGGGCAGCGGCCACCAGGCCCTCGATCAGCGTCCAGCCCTGTGCACCTGCACGCTGGCGGGCAGCGTGCAGCGGGCCGGCGAACATGCTCATCGCCTCTGGGTGGGTGCCGGCCGGGTGGTAGGTGCCGTCGGTCTGGAACGACGCCAACCCGGTAGGCATCGGTGCAAAGGTGTAGGTTTCGGTGGCGAGGCTGGCGGTGAACACGCGCATGGGAAGGGTCGGCTTGTCTGGTCAGAACGCCGCGACGCTAGCCCAGACGCTGGCCGATGGTCAATGCAGGTGCAGGTGCAGGTGCAGGTGCAGGTGCAGGTGCCTGCATGGTGACTGCGGTTCGGTCGTACAGTCGGCCAAACCCTGGAATGCTGATGAGAACCCTGAGCTTCTTGACTGGCTGCGCGGGCAATGCAGGGCACGCGCGATGATTCGCCTGCGCCTGCTGCTGGAGCTGGACTACGAGGTGGCCCAGCCGGGCGGTGATTTCATCTTCAACATCCATGCAGCGCACACCGCGCGCCAGCGGGTGCTGCAGGAACTGCTGACATTGAACCAGGACGTGCCGCACCGGGTCGACACCGACACTGCCACCGGCAACCGCTACCTGCGCCTGAGCGCCCGCCCGGGCCCGCTGCGGCTGGCCTACAGCGCCACGGTCGACCTGCTGCACCACAAGGCCTGGCCGGCCGGCATCGCCGAGACACCGGTGGCGCAGCTGCCCACGCCGGTGCTGGGCTACATCTACCCCAGCCGCTACTGCCAGAGCGACCGGCTGACCAGCCTGGCCATGCGGACATTCGGCCAGCAGTGGCAAGGCTACAGCCGGGTGCAAGGCATCCGTGACTGGGTGCTGCAGCGCACTGCCTTCACCCCCAACACCAGCAATGCCACCACCTCGGCGCTCGACACGCTGGTCGATGGCGTGGGCGTGTGCCGCGATTTCGCCCATCTGATGATCGCGCTGTGCCGCGCCGTCAACATCCCGGCGCGCTTTGCCACCGGCATCGACTATGGCGCCAACCCGGCGCTGGGCCCGACCGACTTCCATGCCTATGTGGAAACTTACCTCGACGGCCGCTGGTACATGTTCGACCCGTCGGGCACCGCCATCCCGATGGGCTTCGTGCGCTTCGGCACCGGGCGCGATGCAGCCGACGTGGCCTTTGCCACCATCTTCGGGCCGGTGCAATCCTCGGCCCCGCGGATCCAGATCGAAGTGCTGCCGGGCGACGACGGGCAGCTGGAAATGCCCTGGCACTGCCCGCAGGCGCTGTCGACCGACCCATGATGCAGCGCTGGCGACGCGATGCACGGCGCCCGCCCAGCACCCCTGCCCAACCTATCCCGCAGCCGCCATCGGCTCGCCCATGCGGATCGCCCCGCCCGGCGCCCAGGCCGGGTTGAAGCGCAAGCCGGCCATGCCGGCGCGGCTGAACAGCATCACCACGGTGGACCCGAGCAGAAAGCGGCCCATCTCGGCCCCGCGCGCCAGCCGCAGCGGTGGCTGGTCGGCATAGCGCCAATCGCGCACGGTGCCGGGCCGCGGCGGGTTCACCAGGCCATGCCACACCGTGGCCATGCTGCCCACGATGGTGGCGCCCACCAGCACCAGCACAAAGGGCTGGCCGGCATCGTCGTCGAAGACACACACCACCCGCTCATTGCGGGCAAACAGCCCCGGCACAGCCCGCGCGGTGGCAGGGTTCACCGAGAACAGATCACCCGGCACATGCAGCATGCGGCGCAGCGTGCCGGCGCAGGGCATGTGGATGCGGTGGTAATCCCGCGGGCTGAGGTACAGCGTTGCAAAAGCGCCATCGGCAAACGGCGCTGCCAGTGCCGCATCACCACCCACCAGCGCAGCCGCGCTGTACTGGTGACCCTTGGCCTGGAACAGCTGGCCCTGCTGCACCGGGCCGAACTGGCTGATGGCGCCATCCACCGGGCACAGCAGCGGCGCGCCGGCCAGCGGCCGGGCACCGGGTTGCAGCGCCCGGGTGAAAAAGTCATTGAAGCTGGCGTAGGCGGCGATGCGTGGCTCGGCAGCCTCGGCCATGTTGACCTGGTAGCGGGCGACGAAGCGGCGGATCAGCGCCGTGGTGAAGGCGCCCCACTGGCGGCGCGCCACGGCGCCGGCCAGCAGGGTCAGCGCCTGCTTGGGCAGCAGGGATTGCAACAGGGCGGCGAATCGGTCGGACACGGGGCGGTGGGGCAGCGGCGGCGGGGCGCCAGTGTAGTGGTGCAGGCGCCAGGCCTGACCAGCCAGGCCCGACCGGCCCGACCAGCGCCCAGCGCCCGACGCCCGCCCCGGCACAGACCGCCCGGCAACGCAGGCCCGCCCGCAAGGGCCGGTCAGTAGGTGCCCGGGTAGGCGCCGCCGTCGATCAACAGGTTCTGCCCGGTGATGTAGCCCGCCTGCAGGCTGCACAGATAAGCGCACAGCTCGCCGAATTCAGCCGCCGTGCCAAAGCGCTGCGCCGGCACCATCAGCCGGCGGCGGTCGGCCAGTGCTTCCGGCGTGAGGCCCGCCTTGGTGGCATTCGCACGGAAACCCTGCTTCAGCCGGTCGGTGTCGAACGACCCCGGCAAGATGCTGTTGATGGTGACGCCATGCCCGGCCAATTGCGGCTGGCGCGACAGACCGGCCACGAAGCCGGTGAGGCCGCTGCGCGCGCCGTTGCTCAGGCCGAGAAAGTCGATCGGCGCCTTCACCGAGGCCGAGGTGATGTTGACCACCCGGCCATAGCCGCGCGCGGCCATCTGGTCGACCGTGGCCTTGATCAGTTCGATCGGAGTGAGCATGTTGGCGTCGAGCGCGGCGATCCAGGCGTCGCGGTCCCACTGGCGGAAATCACCCGGCGGCGGGCCACCGGCGTTGTTGACCAGGATGTCCACCTGCGGGCAGGCGGCCAGGGCGGCGGCACGGCCCGCTGGCGTGGCGATGTCGCCGACCACGGTGCGCACCTGCACCCCCGGCGCCATGCTGCGGATGGCGCCGGCGGTCGCTTCGAGCGCTTCCGCTCCCCGCGCGGTGATCACCACGTTGACGCCCTCGCGCGACAGTGATTCGGCGCAGCCCCGGCCCAGCCCCTTGCTCGCGGCGCACACCAGCGCCCACTTGCCTGCAATGCCCAGATCCATGTGTGTTCTCCTCGTCGGTGGAATCGGTCGGTTCAGCCGCGCACCTTAACCGCTGCCGGGCTCAGCGTGCGCGGGCCAGCAGGGCCACGCCGCCCAGCACGCACACCGTGCCAGCGGCCACCCAGGCGGTGAACGGCTCGCCCAGGATCAGCACCCCCATCGCAATCGTCGTGACCGGCCCCACCATGCCGTATTGCGCCGCCCGGGCCGAGCCGATGCGCGCGATGGCCAGCATCACCATCAGCACCGGCAGCACGGTGCACAGCGTGCCGTTGACCAGGCTCAGGCCCAGCACGCTGGGATGGATCTGGCCCAGCCCGGACAGCGGCCGCAGCAACGCAAACTGCGCCAGGCACAGCACGCAGGCCACCGCGCTGGCCCAGCCGGTGAGCCGCAGCGCGCCGATGCGCTGCACCACCTCGCCGCTGTAGAGCAGGTAGCCGGCATAGCTGAGCGTGCTGGCCACGACCAGCGCCGTGCCCAGCGCCACCTGCGGGCCGTCCAGCGTGAGTTCATGGCCGAACACCAGCACCAGGCCGAAGTACGCCAGCGCCATCGCCAGCCATTGCCGGGCGCTGGCGCGCCGGCCATACAGTGCCCACGACAGCAGCAGCACCACCGACGGCGTCAGGTACAGGATCAGCCGCTCCAGGCTGGCGGTGATGTGCTGCAGGCCCAGGAAGTCGAGATAGCTCGCCAGGTAGTAGCCGCTGAAGCCCAGCGCCGCAGCCGTCCAGCGGTCACGCCAGGGCAGCGAGGCCCGGCCGCGGCCTGCCCACCAGACCATCAGCAGGAAGAACGGCAGTGCCACCGCCATGCGCAGCATGATCAACGTGACCGCGTCCACATCATGGCGGTAGGCCAGCTTGACGATGATGGCCTTGCCCGAGAACGCCACCGCACCCGCCATCGCCAGCGCCGGGCCGACCCAGCGCGCCTGCCAGCGCCCGGTGCCTTGCGCCGCGCCGGTGCCAGGCGTGGGCAGGACAGCCTGCGAAGGGGGCGCGGTCATACGCGGATTGTAGAAAGCCCACGCCAGTGGCCACCAGGGCCTGGGCCATACTTGGCGCCACTCGACACCAGCAACAACATGAACGAGTCTTCCGCTCCTGCCGGCGCCCGGGCCGCGTCCGATCCTGGTTTCGGTCCCGTTGACAGCCTGCTGCAGCCGCACCCGCACCCGGGTCTGGGCAGGCGCCTGTTCAGTGCGGCCGCCTTGGCCCTGCTGTGTGCACTGCTGCAGGCCGCGCTGCCGGCCTACACGCTGGGCACGGCCACGCTGGCGCCGCTGTCGGTGGTGCTGGGCGTGGTGGCTGCCGCAGCCATGTCGCGCGGCCGCTGGACAGTGCCGGCCGCCTTGCTGGGCGTGCTGGCGGCCGATCTCGGCTTGCGCGGCGTGGCACTGCCCACCGCGCTGCTGGGTGCGGCAGTGCTGGGCCTGCAGGCTGCAGTGGTGGGCTGGCTGATGCGCCATGCCAGCGACGACGCGCTGCTGCAGCTCGACACCTGGCCGCGGCTGCAGCGCTTCGTGCTGGTGGCGGCACCGGCTGCAGCGGCGCTGGGTGTGCTGGGCGGCATGGGCTTGCAGTGGGGCCATGCCGCCGCCGCCGCACTGCCGCTGGCGCGCCCGCAGTTGGCCGGCGCGCTGGGCCGCTTCATCGCCGATGCGGCGGGCATCATCGTGGTGGCCCCGGTGCTGCTGTGCTGGCTGGCCCGCCCGCCCGCACCCTGGCGGCCGCGCCGGCGGCTGGTGGCACTGCCGCTGCTGCTGCTGGTGATGGCGTTGCTGCCCGGCTTCGATGAAGTGGCCCGGCGCGACGAGCGCCGCCTGGCGGTGCACTTCGACCGCGAGGCCAACCTGCGCCGGGTGCGGGTGCAGCAGCTGCTGGCCACGCCGATGGACGCGGTGCTGACGCTGCGCGGTGTGCTGGCCACTGGCGGCGGCGCGCCCGACACCGCCCTGTTCGACCAACTGTCCGCCGGCTGGATGGCCCGCAGCAACGGCCTGCGCGCCACCGGCTGGCTGCAGCGCAGCCCCGGCGCCACATCCGACATCCTGCTGCCACATGGCCAGTGGCAGCAGACCGAGCCCAGCGCCCTGCCCGGCGCACGCCCGGCTGCCGACGGGCGCCTGCTGCTCGATGCCGGGCTCGACCAGGCCGTGGCCCGCGCGCTGGAAGCGCCCGCCCAGCCGGTGCTGCACCCACTGCCCCAGGCGCCCGGCGGCAAGCTGTCCACACAACTGCTGGTGCTGCAGGCTGTGCCCGCCGCAGGCGGCATTGGCAGCGCGGCCAACCGGCTGGTGTTCGCGCGGGTCGACAGCCACGCGCTGCTGGCACCCGCCCTGCCTGACGACGACGACCCGAACCTGCGGGTCTGCCTGGTGGTGGCAGGCGCTGCCGCCGGCGCGCGCCCGCGTCTGGCCGGGCCGCCGGGCTGCGAGGCCGATGTGCCGGCACTGGCGCTGCGCGCCCAGCCGTTTGCGCTGACCGTGGGCGACCAGCGGCTGGACCTGCTGGTCAGCGAACCGGCCACCGCCGAGAACCGGCTGTTCACGGCGGTGTGGATGCTGGCGCTGCCGGCCTTGGTGGGCGCGGCCATGCTCAGTGCGCTGTTGCTGGCGCTGAGCGGCCGGCTGCGCCGCATCGAAGACCGGGTGCGCGAGCGCACCGCCGCCCTGCAGGCCGAGATTCTTGAACGCCGCCAGGCCGAAGCCCGCCTGGCCGACAGCGAGCAGCGCTTTCGCGCCATTTTCGACAGCGTGAACATCGGCGTCACCGTGGTCGACCCGGCAGGCCGCATCAGCGATGTGAACCCGGCCTTCTGCCAGATGATGGGCTGCACACCGGCCGATCTGCTGCAACGCCCGCTGGCCGACTTCCGCCTGCCCGACGTGACCGAGGACGATGGCACGGCCGTCGCCATGGGCGGTGGCGCGGCAAGGCGCCAGCGCTACATCACCCCCGATGGCCGCATGCTGCAGGTGGCTGCCAGCTTGCGCACCCTGCATGACGCCAGCGGCGCACCGGTGGCCACCGTCGGTGCCTTGCAAGACCTGACCCACGTACTGCGCCTGCGCGAGGCCGAGCGGGAGCGCGACCAGGCCGAGGTCGCCAGCCGCACCAAGAGCGACTTCCTGGCCAGGCTGAGCCATGAGCTGCGTGCGCCGCTGAACGCCATCCTCGGCTTTGCCCAGATGCTGGGCAGCAGCGACATGACCAGCGGCAGCGATGGCCTGCAACCGCAGCAGCGCCACGGCCTGACCCAGATCCGCCAGGCCGGCTGGCATTTGCTGGACATGATCAACGACGTGCTCGACCTGTCGCGCATGGAGGCCGGCGGCCTGCGGCTGACCTTGGAGCCGGTGTCGCTGCCCGATGTGGCGCAGGAGGCGATGGCCATGGTGGAGCCTGCCGCACAACAAGCGCAGGTCACGCTGCAGCTGTCGCTGAGCCCGCAGGCCGAATGGGCACAGGCCGACCCGGTGCGCCTGCGCCAGGTGCTGGTCAACCTGCTGGGCAATGCGGTGAAGTACAACCGGCGCGGCGGCTTGGTGATGCTGCGCACCCGGCCCGGTGGCGTGGGCGACATCAGCATCGAGGTCGAGGACAACGGCATCGGCATGCGCGAGGACCAGCTGGCCGAACTGTTCACGCCGTTCCACCGCCTGGGGCGCGACCGGTCCGGCACGGCGGGCCAGCCCGGCAGCCAGGGCACCGGCATCGGCCTGGTGATCTGCCGCAAGCTGACCGACCTGATGGGCGGCACGCTGGAAGTGCACAGCGCGGACGGCCAGGGCTCGGTGTTCGGCCTCACCCTGCCACGCCCGGCCGGCGAGCCGCAGCGCGCCGAGGTCAGCACCGGCCTGGCACGGCTGCCCCAGGTCAGCATCGGCAAGCTGCTCTACATCGAAGACAGCCTGGCCGACATCCAGGCCATGCAGGCCCTGCTGGCGCAGCGCCCGGGCGTGACCCTGGTGTGCGCCGGCACCGCCACCGAAGGCCTGGCCCTGGTGGCCGACGCCGACCTGGTACTGCTGGACCTGGACTTGCCCGACCACCCCGGCATCGAGGTGCTGCGGGCGCTGCGGGCCGATGCACGCTGGCAGGCGCTGCCGGTGATCGTGGTTTCCGCCGAAAGCCGGCCGCAGCGCATCGATGACTGCTTCGACGCCGGTGCCAGCCAGTTCCTCACCAAGCCGCTCGACGCGCAGCAGGTGCTGCGCGCGATCGACCAGGCACTGAACAACTGACCGCCGCAACTGACCACCAGGAGTGGCCAGCACAAGGGGCCCCCGCGAATGGCCACCACACAGGCCGTTGGCCCCATGCGGGGCCATCGGGGCCGTTCAGCACC
>JBBRJU010000024.1:0-12240 GCA_038218895.1 Burkholderiales bacterium | reverse complement strand
ACATCGGCCTCGGCCACCGGGTCGACATCGCCGATGGCGTCGAGCTGGCTGAGCGAATAGCCCATCGAGCTGGCATTGCTGTTGCCGCCGTCACGCGTGTCCACCCGCTGGCCACCGCTCGCGCCGAAGAATGAATCGGGCTGCATGCGGCTTTCGAGGAACGAGGTCTCGCTGGCCGTCTTGCGCATGCGGCTGCGCAGGCGCCAGGCTGCGAAACCCGCCATCAAAAGCAGCAGGAGACCCGCGCCGGGCAGCAGCCAGGGGCTATCGGTGAGGCGGTCGATGCTGCTGGCGCCAGGCGCATCGGGCGCAGGGGCCGCCGGCAAGACCGGTGGCGGTGGTGGCGCGGTGCCTGTGCCTGTGCCGGGCGCTGCAGCTGGCGCAGGGCTGGCCGGCGGCGTTGCCCCTGGCGGTGCGCTTGGCCCGGCCACCGCAGCGGGCGACGGGGGCGCAACCGTTGCCGGTGCGGGTGCCGGTGTCGCCGGCGTCGCAGCTGGCGCGGCCGGCGCTGTGGGAGCCTGCACGGCTGCGGTGCCTTGCTGCAGCTTCTTCAGCTCTTCGACATTGCGGGTGAGTTCGGCCACGCGGGTGGCGTTGTCCTTGCCCGGCGCCACGCCCGCCTCGGGCGCGGAGGCCTTGATCGTCGGATCACTGAGCTTGAGCTTGTCGGGCGACGGCGCGGCCGACTGTTTGCGGTCGTCGACTGCGGCCTGCACCTTGCCCTGGGTGGCACGGCCGGCCTCGGGCGCTTGCGCCTGCGGTGCGGCCTGGGCCAGCCTGGCGCGGTAGGCGCTGAAATCGGCGCTCTGCGCAGTGAGCAGGCGGCGCGCGTCGCCCGCGGTGACGTCGCGCACCTCTTCGGCCGCCGGCACCGTGAGCACGGCGCCGGCGCGCAGCCGGTTGACGTTGCTGTCGATGAACGCATCGGGGTTGGCGCGGTACAGGCCGACCAGCATCTGGTCGAGCGACACGCCCTGGCCCGGGTTGCGGCCGGCCACGCGGTAGAGCGTGTCACCCGGGCGCACCTGGTAGCGCTTGCTGCTGGTGGACGCCACGGCGGGCTGCAAGGCCTTGGCGGGTGCAGGCGCGGCGTCGGCCGGCCGGGGCGCCGGGCGCGGCCTGGGTGCGGCGGGTGCCGCAGCCACCGGCGCTGGCGCCTGGCCGGCCTGCTGGGGCAGCGGCGCCATGGCCTGCTGCGGCAGCGTGGCGGGGGCGGGCCGCAGTGCTGGCGCCGGTGCCGGTGCCGGTGCCGGCCGGGCCTGGGCCAGCGGCGTGGCCGGCGGCAGGGCTGGTGCGCGTGCAGGCAGGCCGGTGGGCGCGGTGCCCATCACCGGCGCCACGGGCGCCGCAGCCTGCACCGGCGGCGCCATGCGGCTGCCCGGCGGGTCGAACAGCAGGGTGAATTCGCGCACCAGCCGGCCGGAGGCCGAGTTGAGCTCGACGATCACCTCGATGAAGGGCTCTTGCACCGCGCGGTCGCTGGTCACGCGCAGGTAGGCGCGGCCGTCGGCGCGGCGCGCCACCGTGGCCTGGGCACCCGACAGCACGGCGTTGTAGTCGACACCGGCGACACGGTAGGCCTCGGGCGAGGCCAGGCGCACTTGCAGGGTGGCGGCCTCCTCGGGCGACAGGCTGGTGATGTCGATCTCGGCCCGCATGCCCTCGCCCAGGGCCGATTGCACGTTCAGGCGGCCCAGCCCCACGGCCTGGGCATCGGTCGGCGCAGCGCCGAGGGCCGCAATGGCAGCCAGGGCCAGCGCAGTGCGACCGGCAAGGTAGGGGCGGTTTTTCAAGGCGTCTCCACAACAGCACCAGCGAGCCCCGGGCGGGCCGGCTGCCAGGGGCAAATTTCTATCCCCGGACCTGACGGCAGCCAAGGGTGATTGTCAGGCCCTGGCATGGCGCCCGGATGAAAATCCATTGCCAGGTGCAACCGCAGAACCTCAAGTGAAAGGGCACAAATCACAATAACAGCAAGCAGATACAGTGACAAGCTCATGTGCCGCGTGACGTCGGCTGCGCTGCGGCCGACCCAACTGCAGCGTTGCGCGACATCCACGCCATGTTGCCACGCAGCTGGTCAGGCACTGCAACGACGCGGCCGCGCCGCCTGGCTGCATGCAGGATCAGTGCGCGACCAGGATGCGCAGCATGCGGCGCAAGGGCTCGGCCGCGCCCCACAGCAGCTGGTCGCCGATGGTGAACGCGCCGAGATAGTCTGGGCCCATCGCCAGCTTGCGCAGGCGGCCCACCGGAATCGTCATCGTGCCGGACACGGCCACCGGCGTCAGGTCACGGATGGTGGCCTCGCGGGTGTTGGGCACCACGGTCACCCAGGCGTTGTCGGCGGCGATCATGGCCTCGATGTCGGCCAGCGGCACGTCCTGCTTCAGCTTGAAGGTGAGCGCCTGGCTGTGGCAGCGCATCGCGCCCACGCGCACGCAGAACCCATCCACCGGGGTCGCGGCGGTGCCGAAGCCCTCGCCCTGACCGAGGATCTTGTTGGTCTCGGCCATGCCCTTCCACTCTTCCTTGGACACGCCCCAGCCGGGCTCGTCCCGGCTTTTGCCGATGCCCAGGTCCTTGTCGATCCAGGGAATCAGCGAGCCACCCAGCGGCACGCCGAAGTTGACAGTCTGCGCAGCCGACAAGCCACGCTGGGTGGCGATGACCTGGCGGTCGATCTCGAGAATCGCGCTCTTGGGGTCGTCGAGCAGGGCCTTGACCGATGCGTTGAGCGTGCCGTACTGCGTGAGCAGCTCGCGCATGTGCTGCGCGCCGCCGCCGCTGGCGGCCTGGTAGGTCTGGGTGCTCATCCACTCGACCAGCCCGGCCTTGTACAGCGCGCCCACGCCCATCAGCATGCAGCTGACGGTGCAGTTGCCGCCGACCCAGTTCCTGCCACCCCGGGACAGCGCCTGCTGGATCACCGGCATGTTGACCGGGTCGAGGATGATCACGGCATCCTTGTCCATGCGCAGGGTGCTGGCGGCATCGATCCAGTGGCCGTTCCAGCCGGCGGCGCGCAGCTTGGGGAACACCTCGGTGGTGTAGTCACCACCCTGGCAGGTGATGACGATGTCGCAGCGCCTGAGCGCGTCGATGTCGAAGGCGTTCTTCAGCCTGGTTTCATTCTTGGCCATGGCCGGGGCGCGGCCGCCGGCGTCTGACGTGGAGAAGAACACCGGCTCGATCAGGGCGAAATCATCTTCGGCCTGCATGCGGTCCATCAACACCGAGCCGACCATGCCGCGCCAGCCGACCAATCCTACGAGTGCCATTTCAATCTGCCTTTGGTGTTGCGTTCAGATCCCGGCCCGAGCCCGGCTCGCTTCGCCAGGGCCCAACAGGCGGAAGGGCGAGACGATCCGGAGCTTGTCAGCCCTGGGGGATCGAGGGCATGGTCCGCCCGGACAGCGCCGCCACCACGGCGTCGCCCATCTGGCGTGTGCCCACCCGCTGCGTGCCTTCTGACCAGATATCACCGGTGCGCAGACCGGCAGTCAGCACCGCCTTGACAGCGGATTCGATCCGTTCGGCGGCTTCGGGCTGGTCGAGGGTGTAGCGCAGCATCATGGCGATAGACAAGATTGTAGCGAGCGGGTTGGCCACGCCCTTGCCGGCGATGTCGGGCGCGCTGCCGTGGCTGGGCTCGTACAGGCCCTTGTTGGCCTTGTCCAGCGACGCACTGGGAAGCATGCCGATCGAGCCGGTCAGCATCGCCGCTTCGTCGCTCAGGATGTCGCCGAACATGTTGCCGGTGACCACCACGTCGAACGCCTTGGGTGCCTTGACCAGCTGCATCGCGGCGTTGTCCACGTACATGTGGTCCAGCGCCACATCGGGGTACTGCGCATGCACCTCGGTGACCACGTCTCTCCAGAACTGGAAGGTCTCCAACACATTGGCCTTGTCGACCGACGTGACCTTGCCGCCGGTGCCACCAGCGCGCCGGCGCGCCGCCTGGAAGGCAACATGGGCGATGCGCTGAATTTCGGGCTTGCTGTAGCGCATGGTGTCGAAGGCTTCCTCGGCACCGGGGAAGTGGCCGTCGATGGCCACCCGGCGGCCGCGCGGCTGGCCGAAGTAGATGTCGCCGGTCAGCTCGCGGATGATCAGGATGTCCAGGCCGGCCACCAGCTCGGGCTTCAGACTGGAGGCATCGGTCAGTTGCGCATAGCAGATCGCCGGGCGAAAGTTGGCGAACAGCCCCAGGTGCTTGCGCAAGCCCAGAATGGCCTGCTCGGGCCGCAACTGGCGCGCCAGGGTGTCGTACTTCCAGTCTCCGACGGCGCCGAACAGCACGGCGTCGGCAGCCTTGGCCAGGTTCATGGTGCTCTCGGGCAACGGGTGGCCGTGCGCTTCGTAGGCCGCGCCGCCGACCAGGGCGGTCTCGGTCTCGAAGGGCAGGTCGAGCACGTTCAGCACCTTCACGGCCTCGGCCATGATCTCGGTGCCGATGCCGTCGCCCGGCAGGATGGCGATTTTCATATCGTTCGCTTTCAGTGGATCGAAGAGGGCTCAGAGGCTGAGAGGATTCGAGCATGTTCGAAAGACTCTCAGACGCTCCAACGAGCACGGGGCCGCCCCAAGCCGGCTGGGCATCCGCTTGGCAGATGGCGGCGGTGCACCGCAGCCGGGTGCGGTCAGTCAGAGTTCACGGTGGGTCAGCCACGGCATCCTGGCGATGCGCTCGGCTTCGAAGGCCTTGATCTTGTCGGCATGCTGCAGCGTCAGGCCGATGTCGTCGAAGCCGTTGACCAGGCAATGCTTGCGGAAGGCCTGCACCTCGAACGGGATCTCGCTGCCGTCGGGCTTGACCACCACCTGGCGTGGCAGGTCCACCGTCAGCCGGTAGCCGATGAAGCCGTGCACCTCGTCGAACAGCCGCGACACCACGTCTTCCGACAGCGCGATCGGCAACAGGCCGTTCTTGAAGCAGTTGTTGAAGAAGATGTCGGCGAAGCTGGGCGCGATGATGGCGCGAAAGCCGAACTGGTCCAACGCCCAGGGCGCGTGCTCGCGGCTGGACCCACAGCCGAAGTTCCAGCGCGCCAGCAGGATGCTGGCACCCGGGCCACCGGCGGGCCCCGGCATGTAGCGCGGCTGGTTCAGCACGAAATCGGGGTTGGGCTTGCGCCTGGCCGGGTCTTGGCCCGGCTCACCCTTGTCCAGGTAGCGCCATTCGTCGAACAGGTTGGGGCCGAAGCCCGAGCGGGCGATCGACTTCAGGAACTGCTTGGGAATGATGGCGTCGGTGTCGACGTTGGCCCGGTCCATCGGTGCCACCAGACCGTGGTGCACAGTGAAGGCTTGCATGGAAACCCTTGTTGCTTGTTGGGATCAACCCAGTGCACACCGCCGGCCCGGCTGCGCCGGGCCGCTGGCGCCTCCCCCCCTGCGGGGGCAAGCCGAATGCGCTGCGCAGATGGACTACTTCTTGGCGGCGCCTTCAATCGCTTCGCCACCTTTCTGGATGTCCTGGCCCACACCCTTGACGGTGTTGCAGGCAGACAGGCCCAGGCTCAGGCTGAGGGCGGCGACAAGGGTGAGGATCAGACGGGTCATGCGAGCTCCAGGTTGTGAAAATCAAACAATGCGACGGATGTCGACGAAATGCCCGTTCAGCGCGGCGGCGGCAGCCATCGCTGGGCTAACCAAATGCGTGCGGCCACCATTGCCCTGGCGGCCTTCGAAGTTGCGGTTGCTGGTGGACGCACAGCGCTCGCCCGGCTCCAGCCGGTCAGCGTTCATCGCCAGGCACATGCTGCAGCCGGGCTCGCGCCATTCGAAGCCGGCGGCCTTGAACACCTCGTGCAGGCCTTCGGCCTCGGCCTGCGCCTTCACCAGGCCAGAGCCCGGCACCACCATCGCCAGCTTGACATTGGCCGCCACCCGGCCGCCGATGCGGCGCACCACGGCCGCCGCCTCGCGCATGTCTTCGATGCGGCTGTTGGTGCAGCTGCCGATGAACACCTTGTCGATGCGGATGTCGGCAATCGGCTTGTTCGGCTCCAGGCCCATGTAGACCAGGGCACGCTCGATGGCGCCACGCCTGGTCTCGTCCTTTTCCTTGTCGGGGTCGGGTACACGCTCGTCAATGGACAGCACCATCTCCGGGCTGGTGCCCCAGGTGACTTGCGGCTTGAGCGCATTGGCGTCGAGTTCGACCACGGCGTCGAAGTGCGCGCCGTCATCGCTGCGCAGCGTGCGCCACAGTGCGGCGGCATGTTCGAACTCCACGCCCTTGGGCGTGAACGGCCGGCCCTTCACATACTGGATGGTGGTCTCGTCGACCCCCACCAGGCCGGCGCGGGCACCGGCCTCGATGGCCATGTTGCACACCGTCATGCGGCCTTCCATACTGAGTGCACGGATGGCGCTGCCGCCGAATTCGATCGTGTAGCCGGTGCCGCCGGCCGTGCCGATCTTGCCGATGATGGCCAGCACGATGTCCTTGGCGGTCAAGCCCTTGCTGAGGCTGCCTTCCACCCGCACCAGCATGTTCTTGGCCTTCTTGGCCAGCAGGGTCTGGGTGGCCAGCACATGCTCCACCTCGCTGGTGCCGATGCCATGCGCCAGTGCGCCGAAGGCGCCGTGGGTGCTGGTGTGGCTGTCGCCGCACACCACTGTCATGCCCGGCAAGGTGGCGCCCTGCTCCGGGCCGATCACGTGCACGATACCCTGGCGCTTGTCCAGGAACGGGAAATAGGCCGCCGCGCCGAAGGCGGCGATGTTGGCGTCCAGCGTCAGCACCTGCAGCTTGCTGGTGGGGTCGGTGATGCCGTCGTAGCCCCGCTCCCAGCCGGTGGTGGGGGTGTTGTGGTCGGCGGTGGCGACGATGGAGCTGACGCGCCACACCGGGCGCTTGGCCAGGCGCAGGCCTTCGAAGGCCTGCGGGCTGGTCACTTCATGCACCAGGTGGCGGTCGATGTAGAGGGTGGCGGTGCCGTCGTCCTCGGTGTGGACGACATGGTCGTCCCAGAGCTTGTCGTACAGGGGGCGTGCGGCGGTCATGGCAGTCATGGCGTCCTCTTGCGGGGCTGTGATTGTCGCGCCAAGGCGGGCGGCGCGGGGGTATCGTTGGCGCTGTCGGTTGCGGTGTCGGTGTCGGTGGCGGTGTGGGTTGCGCTGCGGGTTGCGGTGCCCGGGCACAGGGATTCGACGAAGCGCTGCACCACGGCGGGCAACACCTCTTGGGTGCGAACCGCCAGCAGGTAGGGCCGGCGCGCCCAGTCTTCCTGCAGCACCAGCGGCTGCACTGCAAAGATGCGGGCAAAGCGCTGCGCCACCACCGCCGGCAGCACGGCCACACCCAGGCCGGCTTCCACCAGCTGGGCAATGGCGTCGAAACCGCGCACCTGCAGGCGCACGTTCAGCGTGCGGCCCAGGGCCTGGGCGCGCTCGCGCATCTGCTCGTGCACGGCGGCGCCCAGGTGCAGGCCGACGATGTCGAAGTCGAGCAGGGCGTCGAAGGGCACTGCCGTGCGCCGGGCCAGCACATGCTGCCTGGGCACCAGCACCGCCAGTTCACCATCACGGTAGTGGCGGCAGCGCAGCCGCGCCTCATGCTGCGGCGGCACGAAGATGCCCACGTCGGCCCGGCCTTCGGCCACGGCTGCCTGCACCTCGGCGCTGGTCAGGTCTTCCAGGCTGATGCGGATGCCGGGGTGGGCCTGGCTGAAGGCGGCCAGGTCGGCCGGCAGGCATTCAGTGATGGCGCTGGCGTTGGCGGCAATGCGCAAATGGCCCTTGATGCCGCGCGAGAACTCCACCACCTCGCTCTCCAGTGCATGCAGGCTGGCGTTGAGCGAGCGCACGTGGCGCACCAGGGCGCGGCCGGCTTCGGTCAGATCGACACCCCGGGCGCGGCGGTCGAACAGGGCCACGCCCAGGCGGCTCTCCAGGTCGGACAGGCGCTTGCTGGCCGCCGCCAGCGCCAGGTGCGCATGGGCGGCGCCGCAGGTGATGCTGCGGGTGTCGGCAATGGCCAGCACGAGGTTCAGGGTGATCAGGTCAAAACGCATGGCAAGGCATGGCGGCAGGGGTGTGGCACCGGCCGGCAGCGCCACCGCCTCACACCGGTGGGCGTGGACGGTGGCACCGTGATCGGCCCGGGTGGGGCCAGAGGGCCGGCAGATGCCACGCCCGATGATGCGCGAAGGCTGGCCAGCTTCTGCACGGAAGATGTGAATCAAGCCTTCGTCAACCGCGAAGTCTAGCGTGGTGCGTTGGGGTGCGTTGGGGTGCGTTGGTGGCACTTCGGCGGCGTATCGGCGCGGCATCGGCGGTGCCCACGCGCTGCGCTGGCGGCGCCCCGCCGCAGCAGGCTTCTACACTGCCGGCCAACCATGCCCGACCCGTTGAATGCCGCCCTGCCCGGCCCGCCCACCTTGCCAGCCGATGCCCAGACAGTGTTCGACGCGCTGTGCTTCCTGCAGGCGCCGCTGAACATCACCCGGCTGGCCGAATTCCTGGGCGACCACACCACCGCCCGCGGCAGCCACTTTCATGGACCCGAGCTGCGCCGCCTGTTGGGCGATCTGCAGGCCGCCGGCCTGGCTGCCACGCTGCCGCAGGGCCCCTGGTATGCCCCGCCAGACCTGGCCTGGCCGCGCTTTCTGGTGCTGTTGGCGGATGCGGCTGCGCGCACTGCCTGGTGGGCCAGCTGGCGCCGGCTGTTCCGGTTCGACCACAGCTGGCACCTCGAACTGTTCGCGCCCGACGCGATGGTGGGGGCCATCCGCGTGGTGGTGCTGGCGGGCGCCACCCCCGCCGCCTATGAACGGCTGTGCCAGCTCAGCCGCCAGTCATCGCCCGAGCAGCCGTCGCTGCTGGCGGCGGCGCTGCTGGACCCGTTCGACGCCAGGCTGTGGAACGGGCTGAACGCCGAGTTGCGCCACCGCCTGCTGGGCACGCTGCTGCGCCACCCGGGCGGGGACGCCGAGGCACTGACCCAGCCGCTGTGGGCCTGGCTGCTGGCCCAGGCCAGCCCCGATGCCACCGCGCTGCACGACGGCCACCGCCTGCGCCTGGCCGAGCGTCTGCTGCTGTCTGGCCAGCGAGACGAGGCCCTGCGGGTGCTGCGCGGGCTGGACCACCCCGAGGCCCAGGCCCTGCGCGCGGCGGTCGACATCGCCGCCGGCCACCATGCCAGCGGCGCGCGTGCTTTCGAGCTGGCGTGGAAGGAGAGCGCCACGCTCGGCGGCAAACGCAAGCAACTGTTCTCCGACGCGACCAGCTGGTTCTACGCGCTGGCGCTGATCGCCCAGCCCGACCCCGCCGCCTGGACCAAGGCGCGCAAGTTTGCCGCTGGCGAGGCGGGCAAGCGCGACGCCGACCCCTACAGCTTCTGGGGCGTGTGGCAGGAAGCCATCGACCAGCGCCTGGGCGATGCGCCGCGCAACGCCCGCCGCTTCCTGTTCAGCGGCGTGCCCGGCATGCGGCTGCACGGCCTGCAGCAGCTCAGCCACTGGCTGCTGGCCGCCTGGCTGGGCCATGCGCCACCGCAGCCAGCCGCCTTCGAGGCCGAAGCCCGCAGCCTGGCCCAGGGCCACGAAGACGCCGGCCTGCCCTGGCTGGCGATGCTGGTGCGGCGCAGCGCCGCACTGCTGCTGGGCCAGGCGCCCTTGCCGGACGATGCTGTGCAGGCCTTTCCGGTGGGCGCGCCCACCGACCGCTGGCGCGAGGCGCTGAACGCCATCGTCGCGCTGGGCCCCGTGGGGGGCGCTGCCACCGCACCGGGGCCCGACGCCCAGGCCGACCGGCTGATCTGGACGGTGCTGGCCGACGCCCACGGCCGGGTGCGCCGCATCGAGCCGCTGGAGCAGAAAGCCGGCGCCCGCGGCCTGGGCAAGCCCAAGCCGGTCTCGCTGGCCGCGCTGGCCAAGCGCAGCGACCTGCCGGCCCATGACGCTGCCGTGCTGCGCGCGGTGCGCAAGCTGCCGTATGGCGGCCGGCTCACGCTCGACAAGACGCAGGCGGTGCAGGCCCTGGTGCGCCACCCGCAGGTGGCCTGGGCCGATGCGCCGTTGCAGCGCATCGAGGTCAGCGAGGGCCTGCCCCAGCTGGAAGTGCTGACCCGCGGCGACCACCTGCAATTCAAGGTGCTCGACCCGATCCGGCCCGATGACGCCGCGGCCGACGATGACATCGACGACGAGGACGACGACACCTGGACCCGCAGCCGCCGCAGCGGCGAAGCCGGCAAGCCGCCGGTGCTGCTGCTGCGCGACGGCCCCGAGCAGGCGCGCCTGGTGCGGGTGACACCGGCGCAGCTGCGGGTGGCCGAACTGGTCACCCAGGGCTGGCAGGTGCCGGTGGCCGCCCGCGCCGAGCTCGACGCCGCCCTCCGGGTGCTGGGCACCCACTTTCAATTGGCCAGTGACGCCGAGGCCGGCCATGAGGTGGTGGCCAGCGCCCTGCTGCGCGCCGAGTTGACGCCGCAGGGCGACGGCCTGGCGCTGCGGGTGGTGGCCGCACCGTTCGGCGATTTCGGCCCGCGCCAGGCGCCCGGCCTGGGGCGCGAACGGGTGACCACGGTGCACCAGGGCATCACCCTGTCGACCAAGCGCGACCTGGCCGCCGAAGCCGCCCACCTGCAGGCGCTGGTGGCCACGGTGGACTGGCTCGACGACGGCGCCCATGCCTGGACGCTGGACGACCCCGAGCAGGCCCTGGCCGTGGTGGAGGCCCTGGCCGGCCTGGGCGAGACCATCGTCAGTGAATGGCCCAAGGGCAAGCCGATGCGGGTGCGCAGCGTGGCCGCGCCGCAGCTCGCACTGCAGGTCAAGAGCCAGGGCGACTGGCTGCAGGTCGACGGCAGCCTGGCGCTGGACGGCGGCGAAGTGCTGCGCCTGAAGCAACTGCTGGAACTGGTGCAGCAGGGCAAGCGCCGCTATGTGGCGCTGGGCGATGGTGATTTTCTGGCGCTGGGCGACACCCTGCGCCAGCAGCTGGCCGACCTGCGCGCCATCAGCACACCGCAGGGCGACCAGCGGCGCGTGGCCGCGCTGGCCGCGATGGCGTGGAGCGCCCAGGCCGGCGCCCCGGCGCTGGACGGCGACACCGCCTGGCAGCAGCGCTGCACCGCCTGGGCCACCGCCCAGGCGCAGACCTTCAGCGTGCCCGGCAGCCTGGCCGCCGAGCTGCGTGACTACCAGGCCAGCGGCTGGCGGTGGCTGATGCGCCTGGCCGCCAGCGGCTTTGGCGCGGTGCTGGCCGACGACATGGGCCTGGGCAAGACCCTGCAGACCCTGGCCCTGCTGCTGGCGCGCAGTGCCGGCGGCCCGGCCCTGGTGGTAGCGCCCACCTCGGTCTGCGGCAACTGGCTGGCCGAGGCCGCCCGCTTCGCCCCCGGCCTGCAGGTGGAGATGTACGGCGACACCGCCCTGCTGGCCGAGCCCGACGACGATGGCGATGCCGCCCCCACCGACGACGGCACGCCCCCCGACAGCGCCCGCCAGGCCGCCCGCCGCAAGCAGGTGCAGGCGCTGGGGCCGGGCCAGGTGCTGGTATGCAGCTACGGCCTGCTGCAGCTGGACGGTGACCTCCTCAGCGGCCGCACTTGGCACACCGCAGTGCTGGACGAGGCCCAGGCCATCAAGAACGCCGGCACCCGCCGCGCCCGTGCTGCCCAGGCGCTGGGTGCCGACTTCAAGCTGGCGCTGACCGGCACGCCGGTGGAAAACCGCCTGGGCGAGCTGTGGTCGATCATGGCGTTTGCCAACCCGGGCCTGCTGGGCAGTGCCGAGCAGTTCAACGTGCGCTTTGCCGGCCCGATCGAGCGCGACGGCGACGCCCAGGCCAGCCGCCGTCTGCGCCGGCTGGTGGCACCCTTCCTGCTGCGCCGCACCAAGGCCGAGGTGCTGGCCGACCTGCCGCCGCGCACCGAAATCGTCCATGAAGTGGTGCCCGGCACCAAGGAACGTGCACTGCTGGAGGCGTTGCGCCAGCAAGCCGAAGAGAGCGTGGCCCAGGCCATGGCCGGCGGCGGTGGTGGTGGCGTGCCGGGCCAGGCGCAGATGCACATCCTGGCGGCGCTGACCAAGCTGCGCCGCGCCGCCTGCGACCCGCGCCTGGTGGCGCCCGAACTGGGCCTGGTGGGCACCAAGGTGCAGGAATTCGAACGCCTGGCGCTCGAACTGGTGGCCGGCCGCCACAAGGCCCTGGTGTTCAGCCAGTTCACCGACTTTCTGGCGCTGCTGCGCGACCGGCTGGACGCCGCCGGCCTGCGCTACC
>JBBRJU010000023.1:0-12303 GCA_038218895.1 Burkholderiales bacterium | reverse complement strand
GCCACTGCAGGCGCCAGCGGCGTGGCGAGCAGGCGTGCCATCCGGGCATCGACCGCGGCGCGGTAGGCGCGCACGGTGGCCAGGTCGGGCCGGGTGACCAGGCCCCGCTGGTGGCGCGGGTGCTGCGCGCCCACACCGTGGTAGTAGCTGTTGAACAGCACCCGGAAGGCCGGGTCGAACGGCTGGAAGCCGGGCAGATTCGGCGCCAGCACGAAGGTCTCGAAGAACCAGGTGGTGTGCGCCAGATGCCATTTCACCGGGCTGGCATCGGGCATCGACTGCACCTGGCAATCGGCCTCGCTCAGCGGCGCGGCCAGGGCCAGCGACTGGGCCCGCACGGCACTGAAGTGCGCGGCCAACAGATGGTGTGGGAGACGTGCGTTCATCGTGCCTTGGTGTGCAGGCGGCCGTGGGCGATGTAGCCCATGCCGCCGTGGGTGGATTGCAACTGGAAGCCGCTGCAATGCGCGGCCACCAGGTCCCAGGGCCGCCACAGGTCGGCGGCGCGGGCGTTGTAAGGGCGGTTCTTCAGCCAGGCCAGCAGGTTCAGCGGCCCGCACCACCAGGGAAAGAACTTCATGCCGGCCATGGCCACGCGGGCGCCCGGCCGGGCCTGGCGCAGCAGGTTGGCCACCGCCTGGGGGCTGCGGGTGATGTCATGCACATAGTTGAACAGCAGCGCAGTGGGCGCCTGTGGCAGTTGTACGCATTCGGCAGCCGCCTGGATGTGCCACAGCTGCGGCCAGGCCTGCTGCTGCGCGCGGGCCTGGGCCAGGGCGAACATGTCGGGGCTTTGCTCGAACGCCAGCACGCGTCCGCCGGGGCCCACCGCGTCCAGCAGCGGCGCATAGCTGAGGCCGGTGCCGGCGCCGACGTCCAGCACCACGTCGCCGGGCTGCAGTTGCAGCAGGGCGATGGTGCGCAGGCGCAGCGCCATGGTGCGCCGGGCCGACGCGTCGTAGCCGGCAGCATGGCGCCGGTATCGCGCGATCGACAGCTGGTTGTCGGGGTGCATCGTCAGGTGGACACACGCGCGCCCAGGTGCATGCCCACCACGCCCAGGACGATCAGGCAGGCGCTGGCCACCTTGAGCGCGGTGGCCGGCTCCTGGAACCACAGGTAACCGATGGCCGCAGTGGCCAGCGTGCCCACGCCCGACCAGACCGCATAGGTGACGCTGAGGCCCAGCACCCGGATCACCATCACGTTGAGGCTGAAGGCGCCCGCGTAGAACACGAAGAGCAGCACCGACGGCGTGAGCCGGCTGAAGCCGTCGGACAGGCGCATGCAGGTGGTGCCGCCCACCTCCAGCAGGATGGCCAGCGCGAGCACCCACCAGGCCTGGGTGACGGTGAGCAAGGGCAGGGTGGTCAGCATGGTGGCGGGCTGGTTGGTCGGTGGAGCGGGTTGGAACTTACACCGGCTGCGGGTCAATGCAGGGCCCGCCGGGGCGGGGGCAGCTGCGGCGGGTTCAGCGAGGTTCCGCACATCAGTTTCAGCGCGTCAACCAGCGCCGGCTGCCGTAGCTGAGGCTGTCCACCAGGGCCACCAGCAGCAGCATGGCGCCCAGCACGGTGGCGGTCTTGGCCATCTGGAACAGGCCCATGTGGAAGGACAGCAGCTGGCCCAGCCCGCCTGCGCCCACCACGCCCAGCACTGCGGCGGCACGGATGTTGTTCTCCCAGCGGTACAGGGTGTAGCTCAGCAATTGCGGCAACGCCTGCGGCAGGGTGGCATACAGGAACACCAGGCCCTTGCCCACGCCCTGGGCGCGCAGTGCAGCGCCCGGGCCGGGTGGGGTGTTCTCCAAGGTTTCCGCAAACAGCCGGCCCAGCACGCCGGTGGTGTGCACGGCCAGTGCCAGCGTGCCGGCAAACGGCCCCAGGCCGGCGGCGATCAGCAGCAGGCCGGCCCACACCAGCTCGGGCACGGCGCGCAGCAGGTTGAGCAGGGCGCGGGTGGGTGCCCGGGCCCAGGCGCGCTCGCCGGCGTGCAGCCGGCTCGCCGGCAGCGCCAGTGCCAGGCCGGCGATGGCCGCCAGCACGGTGCCCAGCGCCGACATCGCCAGCGTCTCCCAGGTGCCCAGCGCCACCTTGTGCAGGAAAGCGGGCGAGGTGTCGGGCGGGAAAAATTCGGCCACGAAGCGGCCCATGCTGCGCGCCGCCTCCAGCGAGAAGAACTGGCCCCATTGCAGGTCCAGGCTCCAGAAGCTGGCCACCACCAGGGCCAGCAGCGCCAGGCTGAACCAGCAGGCGCGGCAGCGGGCGCGCCGTGGCGGCGGCAGCACCGGGGGCACCTGGGGGGGGTGCGGCCGCTGTGGAACTTGCGGTGGCAAGGTGGCCGCAGTGGCCGGGTGGGCGGGCGGCTGGTTCATCCCAGCCCCCGGCGCAGCCCGGCACTCACCCGGTCGGCCAGCGCCACCAGCGCCACGAACACCGCCAGCATGGTGAACACCTCGCCACCGTTGAACAGCTTCATCGAGTTGTCCATCTGCTGTCCCAGCCCCCCGGCGCCGACGAAGCCCAGCACCACCGAGCTGCGGATGGCGCACTCCCAGCGGTAGACGGTGTAGCTGGTCAGCTCGGTGGCGTTCTGCGGCAGCAGGCTGTAGAGCAGGGCCTGGCTGCGTGTGGCGCCGTTGCGCAGCAGGGTTTCGGTGGCGTGCGCATCGCCGCTTTCCAGGATCTCGGCATACACCTTGCCGAGCATGCCGCCGTAGGTCAGGGCGATGGCCAGCACCCCGGCGGTGGGGCCCAGGCCCACCACCCGCACGAACACCAGCGCCCACACCAGCTCGGGCACGCTGCGCAGCACCACCAGCAGCCAGCGCACGCCCTGGCGCAGCCAGAACGGCCCGCGCGCCATGCGGCCGCTGAGCGCCGACACCGACAGCACCCGCACGGCCAGCAGCGCCAGCGGCACCGCCAGCACCAGGGCCAGCACCAGGCCGGCGGTGGCGATGGCCACGGTGCGCCAGGCCTCGCGCGCCACCATCGCCAGAAATTCGGCCGAATGCGCCGGCGGCAGAAAGCTGGCCAGAAACTGGCCGGTCACCTTCAGGTTGTCGGGCGCCAGTAGCGCCCAGGGCTTGAATTCGGTGGCCACGCCCAGCGGCCACAGCAGCACCACGGCCGCGCCCATCCAGAACAGCCGGCCCAGCCAGGCCGGGTCGTGCTGCGGGGCGGCGGCCAGGCTGCGGCTCATCGGCAATGCATCACCACTGGCGCGCTTTGGCTGGCCGGGTCGTCGATCGCATCGCCAGCCAGCGTGCCCGCGCCAGCGCCGGCACTGCCATGCAGCTCGTCTTCATGCTGGTCGTAGAGGCGGGCCAGGTGCTGCGGGCTCACCTGCGCGGCGGGCAGGTCAAACGCCAGCGCGCCGTCACGCAGGCCGATCACGCGGGGGAACTGCGCCAGCGCCACCTCCACCTGGTGCAGCGTGGCCACCAGGGTGATGCGCCGTGCTGCGGCCTCTTGCACCAGGCTGGCGATGGCCTGGCGCGCGCGGGTGGGGTCCAGCGCCGACAGCGGCTCATCCACCAGCCACAGCGTGGCCGGCGCCACCAGGGCCCGCGCCAGGCCCACGCGCTGGCGCTCGCCGCCGCTCAACCGGTCGACCCGGTCGAACAGCTTGTCGGCCAGGTCGAAGCGCGCCAGCGCGGCATGCGCGGCCGGGATGTCGCCGGGGTAGAACAAGGACCGCAGGCTGGCCCAGGCGCCCAGCGCCGGCAGGCGACCGGCCAGCACGGCGGTGACCACCCGCTGGCGCGGTGGCAGCGGCGGCACCTGCGGCGCCAGCAGCAGTTGCCCGCGCAAGCGCTGCAGCGCCGGCCGGGGCAGGGTCCAGGGGTCGGTGCCGTCCAGCCGCAGATGGCCGGCCGATGGCGGCATGGCGCAGGCCATCACCTGCAGCAAGCTGGTCTTGCCCGCGCCAGACGGGCCGATCACAGCCACCTGCTCGCCTGCGGCCACTTGCAGGCTCAGGGCCTGCAGCGCCGGGGCCGCGCCAGCGCGGGCGGCCGGGTGGCGGGCGGCCACCGCGTCCAGATCCAGCTTCATCGGCAGGGTCAGATCAGGCCGGCGCTGCGGCCTGCGGCCTCGATGCCCTTGTAGTTGTCGGACGTGGTGGGGATGTAGCGCGTGGCGCGGTTGAGCTTGAGGATCTCGGCGCCTTCAGGGGTGGCCGGGTCGATGTCCAGCAGCGCCTTCTGCAGCTTGTTGCGCAGGTCGGCCTGCATGTCGGCATGCACCGACCAGTTGTAGTTGAAGAACGGCGGCGTGGTGTAGAACACGTCGACCGCCTTGGTGTCGACCCTGTTTTCGCTGGTGAATTTCTTCCACACGGTGATGTCCAGCGCCGCAGCGTCGACCTTGCCGCTGACGACCGACGCAATGGTGGCGTCGTGCGCGCCGCTGTAGGCCACGCGGCGGAAATCCTTTTCAGGGTCCAGCCCGGCCTGCAGCAAGAAGTGCCGCGGCATCAGGTGGCCCGAGGTGCTGCTCTGCGAGCCGAAGCTGATCTGCTTGCCCTTCAAGTCGGCCAGCGTCTTGATGCCCGAATCGGTCTTGGCGATGAACACCGACTGGAAACGGGTGTCCTCCTCGCGCTGGGCGATGGGCACCACCTTGCCGCCCGAGCGGATGCTGGCCTGCACGTAGGTGAAGCCGCCGAGCCATGCCAGGTCCACCTTCTTGTTCACCAGGGTCTCGACGGCGGCGGGGTAGTCGCTGACCGGCGTGAACTCCACCTTCATGCCCAGTTTCTTCTCCAGATAGGCGGCGATGGGGCCGAACTTGCGCATCTGTTCGGTGGCGGCTTCTTCAGGAATGGTGGTGACACGCAGCACCTGCTGGGCATGGCTGAGCGCGCCGAAGGCGGTCAATGCGCAGCCCAGCAGGGCCTGGCGCATGCGGGAGGTGAACAGGCTGGTCATCGGGGAGCTCCGGGTGAGGGGGTGAGGGACTGACAGGAGGACGGGAGGCCGGGGGGATGAGGGCATGCGGGCCGCCCGCCACTCTAGCGGTGTCTGCCTGCTAGAGTCGCCAGCCGATGAGCAATACCCCGCGAACCCCGCGCACCCCGCGATTCATCCAGCAGCACCAGGCCGACCACGCTGCCCTGGTCGCCGAAGCCAGCGCCGGCCTGCTGGCGGCCGCAGCGTCTGCCTCCCCCAAATTCTTCTACGACGCGCTGGGCTCGCGGCTGTTCGATGTCATCACCGAGCTGCCCGAGTACTACCCCACCCGCACCGAGGCGGCTATTTTGCAGCAGCACGGCGCGGCCATTGCCACCGCTGCGCTGGCCGCCATCGGCACTGCGCCTGTCCTGGTCGATCTGGGGGCCGGCAACTGTGCCAAGGGCGCGGCCCTGTTCGGGCTGCTGGCACCGCGCCGCTATGTGGCGCTGGACATCTCGGTGGATTTCCTGCGTGCCGCGCTGGCCGACCTGCAGCACCGCCACCCCGCCCTGGACCTGGTGGGTGTCGGGCAGGATTTCTCCAGCCAGCTGACGCTGCCGGCCGGCCTGGTGGACGGCCCGGCACTGGTGTTTTACCCGGGGTCGAGCATCGGCAACTTCAGCCCCGACGCGGCGCTGCGCCTGCTGGGCCAGGCGCGGGCGCTGGCGGCCGGCGGGGCCCTGCTGATCGGGGTCGACCAGACCAAGCCGGCAGCCCTGCTCGAGGCCGCCTACGACGATGAACTGGGCGTCACCGCAGCCTTCAACCTGAACTTGCTGAACCACCTGAACCGCCTGCTGGGCAGTGATTTCCGCCCGCGTGACTGGCGCCATGTGGCGCTCTACGACAGTGGTGCCGCACGCATCGAGATGCACCTGGAAGCCCGCGCGGCGACCACCGTGCGCTGGCCGGGTGCCGAGCGGCGCTTTGCCGCTGGTGAGCGCATCCACACCGAAAATTCGTACAAATGGTCGCCCGAGGCGTTTGCCGCGCTGCTGCGCGACGCCGGCTTCACGCGGGTGCAGCGCTGGACCGATGCGCAAGACTGGTTCGGTGTCTGGCTGGCCGCAGGCTGAGACATCCCGCAGCCTACAACGCGCAGCTGCGAAAACCCGCCGGTACATCACTGCGCCGGGCCGGGAAAAAATTGCGGTAGCGCGGGTGCTTCATCCGGGGCTGGGTCATGAACGAGCCACCGCGCAGCACCGGCCGGCCATCGAACCACGGAGCCGAGTAGTCCCGGTAGGGGTGCGGCCTGAAGCCGCTGTAAGGCGCAAAGGCGCTGGCGGTCCATTCCCACACGTCGCCCCAGCGGAAGGCATTCGGCTGGCTGACAGCAGCACGTTCCCACTCGGCCTCGCTGGGCAGGCGCCGCCCGGCCCAGGCGCACCAGGCTGCGGCCTCATGGGCCGTCAGGTGGCAGGCCGGCTCGGCCAGTTGCAGCGCCTGCCAGCGGCCATGGCGGCGCTGTTGCCACACGCCGTCTTGCAGGCGCAGGCTGTGCGGGCCGGTGGCCGCGCCGGCCTCGCGCCAGGCGTTGCCGGCGGGCGTCCACAGGCGGGCATCGCCATAGCCACCATCGGCCACGAAGGGCAGGTAGTCGGCCCAGCGCAGCACTTGTGCGTCGATGTGGCACGGGCCCAGCGCCACCGGATGGCTGGGCAATTCATTGTCGAAGGCGAAGCCCGCACCAGCGGGGCTGCCCAGGTCCCAGCTGCCGGGCGCGAAGGCGAGCGCTGCGCGCGGCGCCGCCAGTTGCGGCACCTGCCAGCGCGCATCGTCGACCGCGATGTCGAGTGCATGGGCCATGTACAGGCCGGCCTCGTGGTGCATGTCCTCATGCACCAGGGCCAGGCGGAAGAAATACAGCGCGTCGTCGCCGGCGCCCGGTGGGGCGCCTGCTGCAGCACCTGGTGCTGCGTCATGTGCTGCGTCAGGTGCGGTGTCTTGTTCGGCATCCACCAGCAGCGCCAGCGTGCCCGCCAGCTGGGCGGCCAGGTCGGCGCAGGTGGTGTCGGCATCGGGCAAGGGCAGGGCCCAGCGGGTGGCATGCGGCACCGCGCTGCTGTCGTACAGCGCATCGGCATTGGCGCGCAGCGGCGCATGGCGCGGTGCCAGCGGGTCAGCCCGCATGCCCGCGCGGCGTTGCGGGTTGCGTGCCAGCCAGAATTCCTGAAACCAGCCGATGTGGCCCAGCTCCCACAGCAGCGGGTTCAGCGTTGGCCAGGGCGGCACCTGCAGCCCGGGCAGGGCCTGCTGCAGCCGCCGGAAGTGCGCCAGCGTGTCGTGCCGGCTGGCCTGCAGCGCCGCCGCCAGTGCAGTGGCACCACCCTGGCGCGCCGTCAGGTCGATCGGGTGGGCGCCGATGGGGGCCGGCGGCGGGGTGGGTATGCTGCTGGGGTGCATCGTCAGAAGATCATCATCGTCACACCTGCGCTGGCCGATGCCAACAATGGCAACTGGCAGACCGCCAGGCGCTGGCAGCAGATGTTGGCGCCAGCTTACCGCGTGCAGCTCGCTGCTGGCTGGCCGGGCGCCGACAGCACAGGCGACGAGGCCCTGATGGTGGCGCTGCATGCCCGCCGGTCGGCACCGGCGGTGGCCGCCTGGCGCGCCGTGCATGCGCAACGACCGCTGCTGCTCGTGCTGACCGGCACCGACCTGTACCGCGACATCTGGAGCGACCCTGCGGCCCAGCAGTCGCTGGCGCTGGCCGATGCGCTGGTGGTGCTCAATGCCCTGGGCGCGCGCAGCCTGCCTGCGGCGCTGCAGGCCAAGTGCCAGGTGCTGCTGCAATCCTGCCCGGCACGCCAGACCCTGGCCAAGCCCCGGCACCGCCTGCGCGCACTGATGGTGGGCCACTTGCGGGACGAAAAGGACCCGCAGACCTACCAACGCGCCGCCCGCCGGCTGGCCGGCCGGCCCGACATCCTGCTCGACCACATCGGCCGTGCGCTCGACGCCGGCCTGGGCGCTGAAGCGGCTGCGCTGGCCGCCGCCCAGCCGACCTACCGCTGGCTGGGCGGCCTGCCGCATGCGGCCACACGCCGGCGCATCCAGCAGGCGCACCTGCTGGTGCACCCCAGCCGCATGGAGGGGGGCGCACATGTGGTGATCGAAGCATTGCGCAGCGGCACGCCGGTGCTGGCCTCGCGCATCGACGGCAACCTGGGTCTGCTGGGCGACGACTGGCCCGGCCTGTTCGACCCCGGCGACGACGCCGCGCTGGCCGCCTTGCTGCTGCAGGCGCGCGACGATGCCGCTATGCTGCCAGCCCTGGTTGCCCGGGCCGCACAGCGTGCGCCGCTGTTCGCCCCGGCGGCCGAGGCCGCCACGCTGCATGCCCTGGTGGCCGGCCTGCTGGCCGCGCCCCCCCACACTGGAGAACAACGATGACCAACCCCTACACCCCGCCGGCCGGCGAGCCGCGCCTGACCTCGCTGTCGCATGGTGGCGGCTGCGGCTGCAAGATCGCCCCGGGCGTGCTCAGCGAAATCCTCAAGGGCACGGCAGCCCTGCCGATCCCGCCCGAACTGATGGTGGGCATCGAGACGGCCGACGACGCAGCGGTCTACAAGCTCAATGACGAGCAGGCGCTGATCGCCACCACCGATTTTTTCATGCCCATCGTCGACGACCCGTTCGAGTTCGGCCGCATCGCCGCCACCAATGCCATCAGCGATGTCTACGCGATGGGCGGCCGGCCGATCATGGCGCTGGCGCTGGTGGGCATGCCGATCAACGTGCTGTCCACCGCCACCATCGGGCGGGTGCTCGAAGGCGGCGCGGCGGTGTGTCGGGCGGCGGGCATCCCGATCGCGGGTGGCCACACCATCGATTCGGTGGAGGCCATCTACGGTCTGGTGGCGCTGGGCTTGGTGCACCCCAGCCGCGTCAAGCGCAACGCCGACGCCCGCCCGGGCGACCTGCTGGTGCTGGGCAAGCCGCTGGGCGTGGGCGTGATGAGCGCGGCGCTGAAGCAGGGCGCGCTCGATGCCGACGGCTATGCGCAGATGATTGCCAACACCACCCGGCTGAACACGCCCGGGCCGGCGCTGGCGGCCTTGCCCGGCGTGCATGCGCTGACCGACATCACCGGCTTCGGCCTGGCTGGGCATGTGCTGGAACTGGCGCGCGGCGCGGGCTGCAGCGTGCAGATCGACTGGGCCAGCGTGCCGCTGCTCGGCGGCGTGCATGCGCTGGCCACGCAGGGCTTCGTCACCGGCGCATCGGGCCGCAACTGGGCCGGTTATGGCAGCGAGGTGTCGGTGGCCGACCGGCTGAGCACTGCTGACCGCGCGCTGCTGACCGACCCGCAGACCAGCGGCGGGCTGCTGGTGTCGTGCGCGCCGCAGGCGCTGGACACGGTGCTGGCCATCTTCCGCGAGCAGGGCTTCGGCCAGGCCGCCGTCATCGGCCAGGTGGCTGCCGCCGGCACCGGGCCGCGCCTGGTGGTGGCCTGAACTGCACGCCATGCACACCCAGCCCTACCAGCACATCCGCCTGCACACCGACGGCCGGCTGGCCACGGTGCAGCTGCACCGGCCGGCTGCGCGCAACGCGATGAGCGTGGCACTGATGCGCGAGCTGACTGCTGCCGCCCAGGCGCTGGCCGAGCGCAGCGACATCGACGCGGTGCTGCTCACCGGCGATGCCACCTGCTTTACCGCCGGCGCCGACCTGAAAGACGGCGCCGGCTGGGCCGATGCGTCCTTGTCGCTGGTCGAGCGGCGCGCCATCGCCGGCGTGGGCTGGCGACTCTGCAAGGCCTGGGAAGAGCTGCCCCAGGTCACCATCGTCGCCATCGAGGGTTATGCGGTGGGCGGCGGCCTGGCGCTGGCCGTGGCCTGTGACTGGCGGGTGGTCGCCAGCAATGCCTTTGTCTCGCTGCCCGAGATCGCCCTGGGCATCCCGCTGACCTGGGGCGCGATCCCGCGGCTGACCAGCCTGGTGGGCCCGGCGCGTGCCAAGCGGCTGACCATCCTGTGCGAGCGCCTGGGCGCGGCCGACGCGCTGGCCATGGGCCTGGTCGACCATGTCACCCCGCCCGGCGCTGCACTGGCGAAGGCCACCGATCTGGCGCAGCAGGTGCTGGCGATGCCGGCGGCAGCGGTGCGCATGAGCAAGGCCACCGTCAATGCCGTGGCCACCGCCGGCCACCTGGCGGCCAGCCACATGGGGCTGGACCAGTTGATGCTGGCCGGCGCCAGCGATGAATCAAAGGCCGCGCGGGCGGCGGCACTGAAGCAACGCTGAAGCGACACGCAAGCAACGCTGAAGCGACACGCAAGCAGCGCCGATGCGACACGCAAGCAGCGCCGATGCGACAGGCAGGCAGCGCCGATGCGACACGCAGGCAGCACTGAAGCGGCACGCCAGCAGCGCTGAACGGCGCTGGCCCCGCCCCACAGCGGCGCGGGCCTGACGGGCTGCCGCCCCCGCTGCGCGCCCCGCCCAAGGCGCCGGCAATCCTGCAGGCCCTGCTGCGCGGGCCGGCCGTGACAATCCGGCGATGCCTGCCACCCGCCTGCCGCCTGCTGCCCTGTCAGGCAGCGCCTTCGCCACCTTGCTGCTGATCGCGCTGATGATGGGCGCCAACCATGTGGCGGCGCGGCTGGCCTTCAACCACGGCGTGGACGTGGCCACGGCGGTGATGTTCCGCAGCGGCGTCACTGCCGTGGTGGTGGGTGTGCTGGTGCTGGCCACCGGTGTGCCGCTGGCACTGAACCCACGCCACCGCCGGGCGCTGCCGGCCATCGGCGGCCTGGTGGCCGTGCAGAGCCTGTGCCTGTATGCGTCGGTGGCGCGGCTGCCGGTGGCGCTGGCCCTGCTGGCCTTCAACACCTACCCGCTGTGGACGGCGCTGTGGGCACGCCTGGTCTACCAGCACCGGCCCGAGCCCCGGGTGCTGCGCGCCATGCCGGTGATGCTGCTGGGCCTGGCCCTGGCGCTGGATGTGTTCGGCGCCGCCTCGGGCCTGGGCGCAGCCGGGCAATGGGCGCAGATCGGCGTGGGGGTGGCCTTTGCGCTGGCGGCTGCAGCCACCTTTGGCCTGGCCCTGGTGCTCACCCAGCATGAGGTGGCCGACCTGGACGGCCGCTTGCGCACCGCGCTGACCATGGCGCAGGTGGGCCTGCTGGCGGCCGCCGGTGTCGCCTGGCAAGGCGGGCCCCATCTGCCGGATGCAGCCGCCGGCTGGGCCGGCCTGGCCGCGCTGACCTTTCTTTATGGCACGGCCTTCACCATCATGTTCACCGTGCTGCCGCGCCTGGGCGTGGTGGGCAATTCGGCCATCATGAATGTGGAGCCAGTGTTCGCCCTGGTGCTGGCCTGGGCCCTGCTGGGCCAGCGCATCGCCCTGGTGCAGGTGGCGGGCGGCTTGTTGGTGGTGGCCACGGTGATGTGGCTGGGGCTGCGCAGGCGCTGACGGGGGCAACCGGCAACCGCTACCCGACAACCGCGACCCGGTACCCGCCATCGGCGTCGGCGTCGGCGTCGGCGTGTCGCTGCCAACCGCCGATCAGCCTGCCAGCTGGCTCCGGGTGGCGCGGCGCTCGGCCGGGTTCAGAACTCGATCACTTCGGCCTTGACGCCCTGGCCGGCCAGCAGCACGCGGGCGCGCTCGGCGTCGACCAGGCTGGTGAACGGCCACCAGGCGGCGCGCCACAGGCCCTGGCTTTCCAGCAGCTCACCATGTTCGGGCGCCGTGCCGTCCAGGCGGCTGGCGGCTGATTTCATCTTGGCCAGGCTGCCGGCGGCGGCGGCGCGCTGGCGGCTGGCCGGGCCCACCACGGCATAGACCGGGCCTTGCAGCAGCGCGGCCGGCGGTGCCGACAGCGCGGCCGGCGGTGCCGACAGCGCCACCGGCTCGCCGCGCAGGCGGGTGGCCTGCATCCGGGCGGTCTGGCGCGCTTCGTCGGACAGCCTGGGCCGGATGTCGGCCTGCGGCTGCGATGCGGTGTCGGCAGGCGCGGCGGCGGGTGCGGCGGCAGGTGCGGCGGTGGGTGCGGCGGCCAAGGCTGCCGGTGATCCGGGCTGCGCATCGGCCGGGGGATCGACCCTGGCATCGACATCGGTCTGGGCCTGGGCATGGCCTTCGGTCCGGGCCTGGGCCTGGCTGGCCGGCGGGGGGGGGGCGCGGGGGGGGGGGGGGGCGGGGGGGGGGGGGGGGGGGCGGGGGGCGCGCGCGCTCCCGCCCCCCCTGCCGGCGCCGGCGCGGGCTCCCCCCCCCCCCCCCCCCCCCCCCCCCCCCCCCCCCCCCCCCCCACGGCCGGGGGCGTGCCGGAACCGCCGGGTGGGGGCGGGTCTCGAGACGGTCGCTGGGGCTCCCTCCTCGACCACCGGGC
>JBBRJU010000022.1:0-12389 GCA_038218895.1 Burkholderiales bacterium | reverse complement strand
TGCCGCCGCCCACCAGGTGGGTGAGCACGCCGCAGGTGATGCCGCCCACATGGTTCAGCGGGTTGGCCAGGTGCAGCACATCGGCCGGGCCGACGCGGGTGTGGCGCGCCTGCGCCGTGGCGCTGGCCAGCAGGCTGCGGTGGCTGAGCCCGGCGCCCTTGGGCCGGCCGGTGGTGCCCGAGGTGTAGATCACCATGGCCACGTCATCGGCCAGCACCCGGCGCCTTGCTGCCGACAGGCGGCCGGCCTCCAGCGGCGTGGCGGCCAGCGCCGCCAGGCTGTTCAGCCCGCTGCCGTCGATGGCGATGACATGGCGCAGCGCCGGCAGGCGCGGGCCCAGCCGCTGCAGCATGGTGATGAAGTCGAAACCCTCATGCGCCTGCAGCGTGAACACCGCCTTGGTCTGGCTGTCGCCGAGCATGGCCTCCAGCTCGCTGTCGCGGTAGCGCACCGACAGGCCCACCACCGCCACGCCGATCTTGGCGGCGGCGTAGAACAGCAGCAGCCATTCCACCTGGTTCAGGCCGATGATGCCGATGCGGTCGCCGCGCGCCAGCTTCAGGCCCATCAGCCCGCAGGCCAGCTGGTCGCTGGTGGCGTCCAGGTCGGCCCAGCGGTGGTGCAGGCCGCTGTCGACCACGGCAATCGCCTGGCCGCGCTGGCGGCCGGCCAGCGTGAGGTGGTCGCCGATGGTGGCCGGCTCGGACAGGGCAGGCGAGATGGGCGATGGAGCGTGGCGCATGATTTGGATTGGATCGGCCCGCCCGCCCTGGCCACATCGTCGCTTTCGACGATTCAAGGCCGCCAGGGGGCATGTGAGACTGGATCCGAAGTACCGTTGGAGTGCTGCAGATGCTGGCGTTGAACCGTGACCGGAGCTTGACCGTGACTGCCCAAACCGTGACTGCCCAGAACCCCAGTTCCACCCAGCCGGATGCAGCATTCCGGGCCGAGGTGCGGCAATTTCTGGCCACGGCGCTGACGCCTGAGCTGCGCCTGGCCGGCCGGCGCACCGCCGGCATCTTCACCGATGCGCCGCAGGGTCGGCCCTGGTTCCGTGCCCTGGCCGCGCGCGGCTGGAGCGTGCCGCACTGGCCGGTTGAATGGGGCGGCACCGGCTGGTCGGCGCGCCAGCACGACATCTTTGCCAGTGAATGCGCCGCCGCCAACGCGCCAGTGCTGGCGCCGCAGGGGGTGCGCATGGTGGCGCCGGTGGTGCTGGCCTATGGCACGCCCGAGCAGAAGCAGCGCTGGCTGCCGGCCATCCGCGCGGGCGACGATTACTGGTGCCAGGGCTACAGCGAACCGGGCTCGGGCTCCGACCTGGCGTCGCTGCAGTGCAAGGCGGTGCGTGTTTCCAACAATTCGTCCAACAACTCGTCCAACAACTCGTCCGACAACTCGTCCGGCAAGCCGGCCGACAACGTGTCCACCAATCCGTCCAATGGCGCGGACGACCACTACCTGATCAACGGCACCAAGATCTGGACCACCCACGCCCAGTGGGCCAACCGCATCTTCTGCCTGGTGCGCACCAGCAGCGCCGGCAAGCCGCAGCAGGGCATCAGCTTCCTGCTGTTCGACATGGACCTGCCCGGCATCACCGTGCGGCCGATCATCAGCATCTCGGGCGACCATGAGCTGAACCAGGTGTTCTTCGACGACGTGCGGGTGCCGGCCTCGGCCCTGCTGGGCGAGGAAAACCAGGGCTGGACGATCGCCAAATACCTGCTGGTGCATGAGCGTGGCGGCACCTACACCCCGGCCCTGCGTGCCAGGCTGGCGCGCATGCAAGCCATGGCGGCGGCCGCCTTTGCCAGCCGGCCGGCCGACGATGCCGAGCGCCAGGCCGCAGCCACCGGGCTGGCCGACGCGCAATGCCGGCTCGACGCACTGCACGCGCTGGAGCAGCAGGTGCGGGCCGACCGCATCCGCGGCGTCGACTCCCCGATTGCGCCGTCGGTCGGCAAGCTGCTGGGCACCGAGCTGCGCCAGCACTTCACCGAGCTGGCCGTCAGCATCGCCGGGCCGGACGCTGCCGCGCGCCTGCCCATCGGTGAGGCCGGCGCGCATGCGCTGGCGCTGCCGGAAGACGCCCTCTGGGCCATGGGTACCTACCTGAACGACCGCGCGGCCAGCATCTACGCCGGCACCAATGAGGTGCAGCGCAACCTGATCGCCCAGCACCTGCTGGCGGCGCACTGACCCATGGACCCGATCTTTGCGCTCGACGATACCCAGGCCCTGCTGCAGAGCAGCCTGCAGCGCTGGCTGCAAGACAACGCGCCATTTGAGCGCCGCGCCGCGCTGCTGGCCACGCCAGCGGCCTTCCAGCCGCTGTGGACGGGTCTGGCACAGCAACTGGGCCTGCTGGGCGCCGCACTGCCTGAATCGGTGGGCGGCCAGGGCGGCGGCCTGGCCGACCACCTGGTGATCCTGCAGGCGCTGGGGCAGGCCCTGCTGCCCGAGCCCTACAGCGCCTGCCTGGTCACCGGCGCCGGGCTGCTGCAGCGCCTGCCGTCTGCCGCCACCCAGGCCTTGCTGGCCGGCGTGGCCGATGGCGCGGTGCGCCCGGTGCTGGCCGCACTGGAGCCGGGCGCGCGGCATGACCTGGCCCAGGTGGCCAGCAGCCTGCATGCCGACGGCACGCTCAGCGGCCGCAAGGCCCTGGTGCGCGCAGCACCGCAAGCCACCCACTGGCTGGTCAGCGCCCGCGATGCTGCCGGCACGCTGCGCCTGGCCCTGGTGCGGCCCGGTGCGGCTGGCATGGCCCAGCGGGATCTGCGGCTGACCGATGGCAGCTGGGCCGCTGAACTGGCGTTCGACCGCAGCCCCACCGAGCCCCTGCCCGATGGCGGCGACATGCTGCCGCTGCTGCAGCAGGTGGCCGATGAAGCCCTGCTGGCCACCGGCGCCGAGGCCGTGGGCGTGATGCAGCGCCTGCTGCACGACACGCTGGACTACGCCCGCCAGCGCAAGCAGTTCGGCGTGGCCATCGCCAGCTTCCAGGTCAGCCAGCACCGGCTGGCCGACATGCACATGGCCCTGCTGCAGGCGCGTGCCCTGGTCGGCGCCACGCTGGCGGCAATGGGCCGGCCCGCCGCCGACCGTGGCCGCGCGGTGGCGGCCTGCCAGGTGGCGGTGGCGCGCGCCGCCCGCACCGTGGGCCAGGGCGCGGTGCAACTGCACGGCGGCATGGGCATGACCGAAGAACTGGCCGTGGGCCATGCGTTCAAACGCCTGACGCTGATCGAACACCAGCAGGGCGGCCTGGCCGTGCAGCTGCAGCGTGTGGCAAGCTGGCAGGCTGCGCAGCCCGCCCCGGCCTGATTGCCAACCCCCTCCGGAGACCCCGATGCCCTTGAATTTCACCCGCAGCTGGATGGACGACGACCTGAACCAGTGGCGCGACACCTGCGCCCGGTTCGTCGAAGAAGAACTGGTGGCCGACGACGAGGCCGCCCGCAAGCGGGGCAACGTCGGCCGCGGCCTGTGGAGCAAGGCCGGCGCGCTGGGCCTGCTGTGCACCGACATCCCCGAAGCCTTCGGTGGCGCCGGCGGCGACTTCCGCCACGAGGCGGTGCTGTACGAGGAATGCGCGCGCCGGGGCATCAGCGGCTGGGGCAACTCGGTGCACACCATCGTGGCGCACTACTTCCTGAACCACGGCACCCCGGCCCAGAAAGACCGCTACCTGCCGCGCATGGCCCGCGGCGAGCTGGTGGGCGCCATCGCGATTACCGAGCCTGGCGCCGGCAGCGACCTGCAAGGCATCCGCACCAAGGCCGAGAAGCGGGGCGACAGCTACGTCATCAACGGCAGCAAGACCTTCATCACCAACGGCTACCTGGCCGACGTGGTGCTGGTGATCTGCAAGACCGACCCCACCCAGGGCGCGCGTGGCACCAGCATCCTGATCGTCGAGACCCAGGACAACCCGGGCTTTCGTGTCGGCCGCGTGCTCGACAAGCTGGGCATGAAGAGCCAGGACACGTCCGAGCTGTTCTTCGACGACCTGACCGTGCCCGCCGCCAACCTGCTGGGCGGCCAGGAAGGCCAGGGCTTCTACCAGCTGATGGGCGACCTGCCGTACGAACGGCTGATCATCGGCGTGACCGCGCTGGCCACGATGGAAGGCGCCTACGAGGCCACCCTGGCCTATGTGCGCGACCGCAAGGCCTTCGGCAAGCCGATTGCCGACCTGCAAAACACCCGCTTCAAGCTGGCCGAGGTGGCCACCACCATCCAGGTGGGTCGCGCCTTCATCGACCGCTGCGTGGAGCAGCTGGTGGCCGGCAAGCTCGACACGGCCACCGCCAGCATGGCCAAGCTGTGGGGTGCCGAGCAGCAGGGCAAGGTGCTGGACGAATGCCTGCAGCTGTTCGGCGGCTACGGCTTCATGAATGAATACATGATCACCCGCATGTATGCCGATGCGCGGGTGCAGCGCATCTACGGCGGCACCAGCGAGATCATGAAGGAAGTCATCTCGAGGGCACTGTGATGGCCGAACAAGAGACCCCCTTGCGGATCGACGAGCGCCAGGGCGTCGCCTGGCTGACCATGAACCGGCCCGAGCGGCTGAATGCGCTCAACCCCGGCCTGACCGACGCGCTGCGCACCTACTTCCAGGCCCTGCAAGACCGGCCCGACATCCGGGTGGTGGTGCTGCAGGGTGCTGGCCGGGCCTACTGCGCCGGGCTGGACCTGAAGGACCGCACCGGCGCTGCGCCGCGCAGCGTGCAGGAAGGCCTGGCCGGGCAGAAGGCCATCCGCGACATCATGATCGCGATGCGCGAATGCCCGCAGCCCATCATCAGCATCGTGCAGGGCGCGGCCAGCGGCGGCGGCCTGGGCATTGCGCTGGCCAGCGACATCCGGCTGTGCACGCCCGAGGCGCGTTTCAACGCCGCCTTCATCAAGATCGGCGTGTCGGGCTGCGACATGGGCAGCAGCTATTTCCTGCCGCGCATGGTGGGGGCGTCGCTGGCGGCCGAGATGCTGCTGACCGGCCGCTTCCTGCATGCCGACCGGGCCTACAACATGGGCTTCGTCAGCAAGGTGGGCCCGCTGGCCGAGGTTCAGGCCGAGGCCCGCCAGCTGGCTGACGAGATGCTGGCCGCCACGCCGCTGGCGCTGCGCCTGACCAAGGATTGCATGAACCACAACATCGACGCGCCCGGCCTGCGTGCGGCCATCGCGATGGAAGACCGCAACCAGATCCTGTGCACCCGCGGTGGAGATTTCAACGAAGGCATTCGCGCCTTCCTGGAAAAGCGCAAGCCGGTGTACGGGCAGCCGGACTGAGCGGCTGGTTCTGCCCGCCAGCCACGCGCCGTGCCGGGCAGCCCGGCGTCAGCTGACCAGCGCGGGCCGCACGGCGGCCTTGCCAGCCGGCGCCTGCAGCCGGAACGGGCCGCTGAACAGGTGGTCGAACTGCTCGGCGTCGAGCTGGCCCACGGTGGCATCGCAATGCACCGGCAGGCTGACAAAGCAGCCACACCACCACAGCGGCACACCGGCCAGGCGCCACACGCGGATGCGGAATTCGCGCGGCTGCGGGTAGGGTTGCAGGTCGTTCGGCACACTGCACACGCAGGCGAGGCGGCGCAGTTCCAACGTCCACCAGCCGGCGCCCGAGGTCCGCAGCAAGACATGTCGGCTGGCCAGGCGGTGCAGTCGCCAGGTGCGCACGGCCATGGCCAGCAGCCAGAGCGTGAGGACAAGGGTGGTTGTCATGGTCTGTGTCGTGCAGGGCGTGTGCGGGATTGAAGCGATGTTCACGCCACATGGCCACCGCCATCCAGATGAGAAACAAGGACATCCCCCCGCAATTGGGGTGCGGGCGTGCTGGACTGCACAGCTGTTCGACGGCCTGCGCGAGCGCATCGGGCAGGGCGGGCCTGTCCTGCTCCATGCCATTCCGGGCCTGCGGCCCTTCCTTCTTGACTTCCGCAGGAAAGGCCCGCCCCGCCCGATGCGCCGGCACCACCGGTTCAGGCGCCACGCCATAAAGGCGTGCCTGCCGCCGCCGCGTCCACACGGGCGCGCCCCACCGCTTCCAGGGTCTGCAGGATTTGCGGCAGGCGCTTCTTCCACGGCCCGCGGCCGGTGAAGCGCTCGGCCAGTGCCGCTTCCGCCAAGGGCGTGTGCGACGCAGCCAGCGCGTCGGCCACGGCGCGCATCTGTGCCGGCAGGTCGGCCGGCCATGGCTGGCGCGTCGCAGCCGCTGCAGCCGGTATGAACGCCACCGCCGCGTCATCGTCCGAGGCGTCGGTGATGCCGTCGTCCGCTGTGTCGGGCTGCTTGTCGGGTTGGCTTGTGTCGATCTCGGTCTGCCGCATCGCGGCGGCGCGGCGTGCCGGGTCCTGGAAATCGGGGCGCAGCCAGCGCACGCGGCCCTGCGCTTCTTCAGTGGCGCGCTTGGCGTTCAGCGCCACCAGGCGCTCGAGCAGGGCATCGGTCCAGCTGGTGCGGGCAGTGGCGTCGGCCCAGGGCACCGGGCCCAGGTCGGTCCAGCCATAGGCATGCAGCACGGCGGCGTCCAGTTCGTCGTGCAGGCTGCGCAGCACGCTGACCAGGCCTTGCTCGTGCAGCAGCTTGTCCTTGTGCGTCAGCGTCTCGCCGCTGCGCAGCTTGGCCAGCACGTTGTACAGGCCGGTGAGGGTGACGGACTCGTGCGCCGCCTGGCGCGCCTTGCGGTGGGCGTCGAGTTGTTCTGCCAACTGGCGGATGCGGTCGCTCAGTTCGGGAGTCAGGCCGGAGTCGTCGGCGGGGAAGGGGAAGGGCTCAAAGCAACGTGAGCTGTTGTAGACCGGGTCGTTTCCGACTCCCAATCGCGAGCCAGTTGCAAGTGCCCAATCCACATGGACTTGGCTCGACAAAACGCCCAACAGCCGCGCGTCGGCCGATGCAACTGCCCGAATTTTCTGATCTGGCAGCACATCGGCTTCTATGAACACGAACGTGCGGTGCTTTGCCGTTTCGGTCGTGCCGATGTACCGGTGCAGCCCAGCCGCCGCCGCTCGGAACTTCGGCACCGATTCCGCAAACAGCCACCAGTTGCGCCGGCGGCTGTCACGTTTGTCCTGGTCGCGCTGGGGTTTCACGCGGTCCAGCACCCACTGGTAAGCCGCCGGGAATTTGTTGCGAAGACCCTCCACAGTGAGGCCGTAGAAGTCCAGCGCAAGCACCCCGCGTGGCTTGCCGGTCAGGTCTTTGCCGTTGCGATAGCGACGGATGTGTGCCTCCAGCCCCGGGACGGTGCCGGCGCCCAGCGCCTTGGCGGTGCTGTCGTCGATCCAGAATCCGGCGCCCAGAGGAATCATGCCCATGAACGACAGGCCTGCATTGGCGCGCAGACGCACGGCGGCATTCACGTCTGCACCGATGGTCAGGTTCGGATGCAGCTTTCCCAGGCGACTGCTCAGCATCACCGCTGGCGTGTCGTCAGGCCCCGGCGACTCGCTGGTCACCCGCTGCAGTTCACCGATCGCAAGGTGATCAGCCACAGCCACCGTCATTGCCACACGCACCGCAGCGCCTTCGGCCGAGTCGACCCAAGGATGGTCCGGGATTGCAAACACAAGCCCCAGGTTCGCCGACTCGACGACAGCACGGTTGAAGATCTGCGTGATGCTGTTGGTGGTGATGAAGCCGAAGCGACGCACATCGGCGCAAGTCGTTGCGGCGGCTGCATGCCTCCACCAGTACATGACGAAGTCAGCCGTCTCCGGCACGTCAGGCCAGGTGTTGCGCAGGGCCTGCACGTATCCGTCCCCCAGCGCATCCCGCATCCGCTTGTTGCCGATGAACGGCGGATTCCCCACGATGAAATCTGCGGCCGGCCACTCTGCCTTGCGCGGGTTCGCATACGCCCACTGCGCCACCCGCGCCGCCTCGTCCGGCACGGCATCCCCGGTCACCGGGTGGGGCTTGGTGGTCTTGCCGTCCCAGCGGGTGATGACCCGGCCCTCGGCATCCAGTGCCGGCTCCATCCGGTCATAGGCCAGCACTGCGTCGCGGCATTCGATGTTGCCGTAGTCGTGCACCACCGGCTCGGCCACGCTGTTGCTGCCGCGGGTGCGGATGTGCCACTGCAGCCAGCCGATCCACAGCACCAGCTCGGCCAGTGCGGCGGCGCGTTCATTCAACTCGATGCCCAGCAGCTGGCGCAGCGTGACCGTCTCGGTGTCGCCGATCGATTCATTGCGGTCGCCGAAGGCCTGCAGTTGGTCCAGCACCTCTGCTTCCAGCCGTTTCAGGTGTTCCAGCGTCACGTAAAGGAAATTGCCACTGCCGCAGGCCGGGTCGAGCACGCGCACACTGCACAGTTGGTGGTGGAAGCGCTGCACCGCCTGCCGCGCTTCCCGCCACCGGGCGCGCACCTGCCGCTCGTGCTCGGCCAGCGCCCGGTTGTCGGCTGCCAGGGCGGCGCGGTCGAAAGTGTCGTGGGTGGTGCCGGCCTGGCGCTGCGGCGGGCTGGCTTCCAGCGCCTCGGCCTCGCGGGCCAGCAGCAGCGCGGCCGCCTGGGCATTGGCCCAGTCGGCGCGCAGCGGCTCGACCACGGTGGGCAGCACCAGCCGTTCGACATAGGCGCGTGGCGTGTAGTGCGCGCCCAGCGCGTGGCGGTCAGTCACGCTCAACGCGCGTTCCAGCAGGGTGCCGAAGATGGCCGGCTCCACCTCGCGCCAGTTGGCCTGGGCGGCACGCAGCAGGCCGTCGATCTGCGCCGCGTCCAGCCGCAGCGCATAGCCGTCCACCGACTCGCCCTTGAACAGCTTGCCGTTGAAGCGCAGCACGTCGGTGGCCAGCGCTGCGGTGAAGCCACCACGGTCCATGTCGGCCCACAGGATGCGCAGCATCTGCTGCAGCACCTCGGGCCGGCTGCGGTGCTGGCGCAGCAGGCCGACGAAGCCGCCGCTGCCGTCGGCATGCGGCGGCAGCAGGCCGACATCCTCGGCAAACATGCAGAACAAGCAGCGGCACAGGAAGCCGGCCACCACCTCGCCGGCATGGCCGGCGGCTTCGAGTGACTTGGCCACCTGGGCCAGCTGCTCGGCCACCTGGCGGGTGACGCGGGCGCTGATCCGCGATGGGTCCAGCGCCATCGGGTCGGTCCACAGCAAGGCAAGGCGCTTGCGCAGCGCGGGGTCGGCCAGGTCCTGCAGCCGGATGCGGTGGCTGCGCGGGTCGGGAAACGGCGTGTAGCTGCCGCCCGAGCGGGTGAATTCGGCATACAACTCGATCACGTGGCCGACGTCGACCACCACCACGAACGGCGGCCGGCCTTCGCCGGCAGGCAGTGCGCGGGCATAGGCTTCGGCCTGGGCGCGGGCACGCATCAATGCGTCGTCGAAGCCCTTCGTGGTCTTGCCCAGATGGGCCTGCGCGCCGGGGTTGAGCTTCTTGCTTTCCAGCACGAAGGCGCCGCGCCGGTAGCAGTCCACCCGGCCGGGGCTGGTGCTGCCGTCGCCGTGGCGGAACACGATGGGGCGCTCGAACATGTAGTCCTGCTCGGGCGTGGGGTGCGGACGGGGCTGGTCCAGCAGCTCGCACAGTTCGATCACGAAGGTCTGCGCGGTGGACAGCTCGCTGGCCGTGCTGCCTTGCCAGCGGGTGATGAAGGCGGCGGCGGGGCACGGGGCGCCGTCGTCACTCGCAGTGGCTGGGCTGGGCTGCATGCGTCGGATCTTAAAGGGGTGCAGAAGGCAGACACGCGCCGTCGGGTCGCCCAAAGTGATGGCGCCAGCGCGATCATCAAACTGTGCCAATCGTTGTACTCGACACCAACATCCTGGTCGCGGCACTGTTGCGCGGCGGACGCAGCACGCGCGCTGTGCTGCGGGCTTGCCTGCGCGGTCACTATCGGCCCGTGGTGGCGCCGGCGCTGCTGGCGGAGGACGAGGACGTGCTGGGTCGTGACACCTTGTTCGCGCACAGCAGCCTGACGGCAGCTGAGCGCGGCGAGCTGCCCGACGGCCTGCTGCGCTGCTGCCGCTGGGTGGACGTGTTCTACGCTTGGCGCCCGAACCTGCCCGACGAGGCTGACAACCATCTGATCGAGCTGGCCGTGGCAGCGCAGGCCGATGTGATCGTGCGCCGCAACCTGCATGGTCTGACTCGGGGCGAGCTCCAATTCCCCGGGCTGCGGATCTTGACGCCCGCATCCTGCCTGGAGGTGTTCCCATGTCCACCCTGACCATCCGCCTGCCCGACGACAAGCATGAGCGCTTGAAGGCCTTGGCCCGTGCAAATGCCGTCAGCGTCAACAAGCCGATCGACGAACTGGCCACGGTGGCCCTGGCCAACTTCGACGCGCGGGTGCGCTTCCAGACCCGGGCTGCGCGGGGTGATCCAGCGCACGCGCTGGCCTTGCTGGACAAGCTCGACAGCGCCGACTGACCGCTGCCTTGCCGGTGCTGGCCGGCCGCCGCTGCGCCAAGCACCTTGGCGACAAGCCGGTGGCGGGTGCACTGCAAGAATCGATGCAGACACCCCAGGAGACACCGCATGAACGACCGCGTCCGCATCACCATCGACAACCACGGCGTGGCCGACGTGGCCCTGGTGCGCAGCGACAAGATGAACGCGCTCGACTTCGCGATGTTCGACGCGTTGTCGGCCGCCATCACCCGGCTGAAAGCCGAGCCTGGTCTGCGCGCGGTGGTGCTGCATGGCGAGGGCAAGGCCTTCTGCGCCGGGCTCGACATGGGCCGCATGGCCAAGCTCAACAGCGGTGAGCCCGGCGCCACGCGCGACCTGCGCCCGCGCACCCATGGCATCGCCAACTCGGCGCAGTATGTCGGCCTGGGCTGGCGCGAGATCCCGGTGCCGGTGATCGCCGCTGTGCACGGCGTGGCCTTCGGCGGCGGGCTGCAGGTGGCGCTGGGGGCCGACATCCGGCTTGTCACCGCCGACCTGAAGATGAGCGTCATGGAAGTCAAGTGGGGCCTGGTGCCCGACATGGCCGGCGTGGTGATGATGCGCGGCCTGGTGCGCGACGACCATGCGCGTGAGCTCACCTACACCGGCCGCATCGTCAGCGGCACCGAGGCCGTGGCCCTGGGCCTGGCCACCCGCGTGTGTGCCGACCCGCTGGCCGAGGCCCGCGCCATGGCCCAGGCGCTGGCCCAGCGCAGCCCCAGCGCGCTGCGCGCCGACAAGCGGCTGATGAACGCCAGCAGCCAGGTGCTGGCCGACAGCGCCCGCGCGCTGCTGCAGGCCGAGAGCGACGAGCAGGTGGCATTGATGGGCCAGCCCAACCAGTTGGAAGCCGTGCGCGCCAACATCGAGCAGCGCGCACCTGCTTTCTCGACGGCGCAAGCCTGATGCAGCGCGACACGGCACTGCGCGCCCAGTTCGCCGAGCGCTTGGCGGCGTGGCCGTTGCACGCCCCCGATGCCACCGGCCTGAAACAGGCGGCGGTGGTGCTGGTGGTGGCCGACGAGGGGCCGGGTGCCCGGCTGCGCGGTGTGCGCCAGGCCCGCGGCTGGAGCACCCAGGCCGCGCTGATCCTGACCCGCCGCGCCAAGAGCCTGCGTGGCCATGCCGGGCAGTGGGCGCTGCCGGGCGGGCGCATCGACGACGGCGAAACGCCCGAAGAAACCGCCCTGCGTGAGCTGCAGGAAGAGGTGGGCCTGCAGCTGCATGCCGATGACGTGCTGGGGCGGCTCGACACCTTCATCACCCGCTCGGGCTATGCCATCACGCCGGTGGTGGTGTGGGGCGGTGAGGCACGCCTGCTGACGCCCAACCCGGCCGAGGTGGCCAGCATCCACCGCATCCCGGTGACCGAGTTCCTGCGCGCCGACTCGCCCATCCTCGAGCCGCTGGAAGGCAGCGCGCACCCGGTGCTGAAGATGCCGGTGGGCGACAACTGGATCGCCGCGCCCACCGCCGCCATGGTCTACCAGTTCCGCGAGGTGTGTGTGCTGGGCCGGCCCACCCGGGTGGCGCACTATGAACAACCGCTATTCGCCTGGAAGTGACAGGCACGCCACCGCTGAGGCCCACATGACCGAACACCATCTCGACATCCCCACCGCCGACGGCGCGATGAACACCTTTGTGGTGCACCCCGACGAAGGCGGTCCGCACCCGGTGGTGCTGTTCTACATGGACGCCCCCGGCAAACGCGAAGAGCTGCACGACATGGCGCGCCGGCTGGCCACCGTGGGCTACTGCGTGGTGCTGCCCAACCTGTATTACCGCCGCACACGCGACTACTGGCTGCAAGAGCGCACCGAGTCGGCGATGGCACAGATGTTCAGCCACATGCATTCGCTCAGCGCGCAGACCATCCGGGTGGACACGCAGGCGATGCTGGATTTTGTCGATGGCCTGGCGGCGGCCGATGCCAGCCGCATCGGCGCGGTGGGCTACTGCAT
>JBBRJU010000021.1:0-12551 GCA_038218895.1 Burkholderiales bacterium | reverse complement strand
CGACCCCGGCGGCCCACACCCGACCACCCCCGCCCCCGCGCGCGCGCCCGCCCCCCCTCCCACACCCTGGCCAGGTGCTGGAAGTCGAGCTTGGTGTAGACCTGGGTGGTGGTGATGCTGGCATGGCCCAGCAACTCTTGCACCGCACGCAGGTCACCGCTGCTCTGCAGCAGGTGGGATGCAAAACTGTGCCGCAGCATGTGCGGGTGCACGCCGGTGGCCAGGCCGGCATCCCGCGCCAGGCTCTGCAGCCGGGTGCGCACCTGGCTGTCCGACAACCGGGTGCCGCGGTTGCTGACAAACAGCGCCGACTCGTCGGACCGGGCCAGCGTGCCACGCAGAGCCAGCCAGGCGGCCAGCGCCACCAGGGCCGGGCCGCCCACCGGCACGCTGCGGCGCTTGCTGCCCTTGCCCAGCACATGGGCGGTGGCGTCGCCCGCATCCACCCAGCCGGCGGCGCTGGTGCTGGCGGCCAGGTCCAGCCCGGTCAGCTCGCCGACCCGCAGGCCGCTGCTGTAGAGCAGCTCGACGATGGCATGGTCGCGCGCGCGCAGCGCCGGGTTGTCGGTGGCGGGCACCTGCTGCGCCAGCGCTACCGCGTCGTCCACACCCAGGGCCTTGGGCAGCGGCTTGGGCGCCTTGGGCGGCCGGATGCCGTCAACCGGGTTGTGGCTGACCAGGTGCTCACGCCCCCAGTGCTTGAACAGGCCGCGCCAGGCGGCCAGCGCAATGGCGATGCTGCGCGGGCCCAGGCCACGCTCCCGCAGGCGCGCGGCCCAGCTGCGGATGTGGTGCGCCTGGGCCTGCGGCAGCGCCTGGCCGTCGGCGTCGGCCAGGCGCTGCAGCCAGCCCAGGGCGTCGCCATACATGACCAGGGTGCGCGGCGCCAGGCGGCGTTCCACCCGCAGGTGCTGCAGAAAGGCAGCGACCGCCGGGTCGTGGTGACAGCCAAGCGGCCGCCGTGGAACCGGCGTTGCCGGGCCACCGGGGGCGCCCCCCTGGGGGGTGGCGCCGAAGGCGCTTCGGAGAGGGGTCAAGTCCTCAGGCGCGACAGCGCAGCGCTGGCCACCTCGCCGATGCGCATCAGAAACTCGGTGCCCATGTCGGCGCTGTAGCGCGTGGGGTCGGGCGACCCAAGCACCAGCAGGCCGAAGGCCGGGCCGTCTTCTGCCGTGCGCAGCGGCACCAGCGCGACCGACATCACGGTGTCGGCATCGTCCAGCCAGGCTGCGGGCGCAAAGCCGGTGTTCAGCCCGCAGTACGGCAGTGCCAGGCTGCTGGCCAGGTGGCGCACGTCGTCGCCCACATCGGCGGTGAACGGCAGGCCGTCGAAGACACCAGACAGACCCCACAGCCGGATCGCCGCTTGCGGAATCAAGAACTCATGCTGCAGTGCGCGCAGCAGGTCGACCGGCAAGCCCGCCGGCACACGCGCCAGCAAGATCGCGCGGATGAAGCGGTGCAGCCGGTCGGCAATGGCCTCGTTTTCGTGGCTGTTGCGGATCATCGCCATGCGCTGGCGTTCCAGCAGCTTGATCTTCTCGCGCAGCATTTCCATCTGCCGCTCTTGCAGCGACACGGCGCGCTGCCCATGCGGGCTGGTCAGCTGGATGCTGGCCAGCAGCTCGGCCTGGCGCTCGAAGAAACCCGGCGTATTGGCCAGGTAGTTGGCGATGTCGCCCTCGGTGATGGCACCTTGAATCGTCACAGTTCGATCACTCCCTCGTAGACCGTCTCGGCAGGCCCGGTCATCAGCACATGGGCGTCGTCATCGGCCCATGCGATCGTCAGCAGGCCACCGCGCGCCTGCACGTCCACCTCGCGGTCCAGCCAGCCCAGGCGGATGCCGGCCACCACCGCCGCACAGGCGCCAGTGCCGCAGGCCAGGGTTTCACCGGCATCACGTTCATACACCCGCAGCGCCACATGGCGGCGGTCCAGCACCTGCAGGAAGCCGGTATTCACCTTGCGCGGGAAGCGTGCGTGCTGCTCCACCAGCGGGCCCAGCGCGGCCACCGGCGCTTCGCGCACATCGGCCACCCGATGCACCGCATGCGGGTTGCCCATCGACAGCACCGCCACATCCAGGCGCAAGGGCACTGGTCGACCATCGCTGATGTCCAGCGGCCACAGCTCGAAATTTCCCTCGCGCTGCTGCTGCAGGCCGCTGGCATCGAACGGCACGCGCGCCAGGTCGAACACCGGCTTGTTCATGTCCACCGTCACCCGGCCGTCGGGCTGCAGGTGCAATTGCAGCCGGTTGTTGACGGTGTCGACGGTGACCGTGGTCTTGGTGGTCAGGCCGTGGTCATGCACAAAACGCACGAAGCAGCGAGCGCCGTTGCCGCAGTGCTCCACCTCGTCACCGGTGTTGTTGAAGATGCGGTAGCCGAAATCGGCATCGGCGCTGCGCGCCGGCTCCACCACCAGGATCTGGTCGGCGCCCACGCCGCAGCGGCGGTCGCCCAGGTGGCGCAACTGCTCGCGGCTGAGCTGCAGGGGTTGGCGCGTGGCGTCGAGCACGACGAAGTCATTGCCGGCGCCCTGCATCTTGGTGAAAGGCAATCGCATCGGGCGATTATCCGGGGTGCTGGCCGTACAGCGACGGCTCACCCGCCGGCCGGGTCTTGAAGCGCTTGTGCACCCACAGGTATTGCGCCGGGTTGCGGCGGACTTCCGACTCGATCCACTGGTTCATGCGCAGCGCGGCGGCGACGTCGTCGTCCCCCGGAAAGTCATCCCAGGGCGGCAGGTAGCGCACGCGGTAGCCGGCACCACCGGGCAGCATCTCGGCCACCACCGGCTGCACCACCATGCCCAGGCTGCGCGCCATGCGCGCCGGCGCCAGCAGGGTGGCCGCCGGCACGCCAAAGAACGGCACGAAGGCGCCGTCCTTCATGCCGAAATCCATGTCGGGCAGGTTGAAGAAGGCGCTGCGGCGGCGGATGGCGCGCACCAGCGGCAGGGCCCGCTCGCTGCGCGCAAAGATCGCGGCATTGCCGAAGCGCAGCCGGCCGGCGCGCATCGCGGCGTCGAATACCGGGTTGCTCTGCGCCTGGTACATCGACACTGCATGCTGCTTCTGGAACAGCAGGGCCGAGACACCGGCCACGTCCAGCGCCAGAAAGTGCGGCACCAGCCACATCACCGGCTTGTCGCTGCGCTCGGCCAGGCCCACATCGCCTTCCACATGGATCAGCGCCTTCAGCCGGTCGGCCGGCGCGTACCAGAGCAGGCCGCGCTCCAGCAGGCTGCGCGCCAGCCAGCCGAAGTGCTCACGCACCAGGCGCTGGCGGGCAGCGGCGTCCAGTTCGGGCAGGCACAGCGCGACATTGCGCAGCGCGATGCGCCGGCGCGTGCCGGCCAGCCGGTACAGCACCGCGCCCAGGCCGCAGCCCAGCGCTGCCTGCACGCCCAGCGGCAGGTGCTGGAACAGCCACAGCGCGCCCAGCACGCTGCGGGCCAGCAGATCGCCCATCACGCGGCGGTCTCCTCACCGGTGGCGCGGTGCGCACGGCGTGGCTGCTTGTAGCGGTTGTAGCCCCACAGGTACTGGCCGGGGCATTGGGCGATCAGCTGCTCCATCTGCTGGTTGACGGTGGTGGCACAAACCACCTGCAACGCTGCGTCGTCTGGCGCAATCGCGGGCAAGGGGGCGGCCGGGCTGACCCGCAGCAGATAGCCGCGGCCAGCGGGCAGGCGCTCGGCCCAGATCAGCAGCAGCGCGGCGCCGGTCTGCTGCACCAGGCGCGCGGCCAGCGTCATGGTGTAGGCCGGGCGGCCATAAAACGGTGCCCATACGCCCATGCCGTCGGGCGGCACCTGGTCGGGCAGCAGGCCCACGGCTTCGCCCTTGCGCAAGGCGCGGATCATCTGCCGCACACCGGCCAGCGCGGCGGGCGCGGTGGCCAGGCCGGGGCGGGCGCGGGCGGTTTCTTCCAGGCTGCGCAGCCACGGCTGGCGCGCCGGGCGGTACATCGCGGTGAGCCGGCTGCGGTGGCCGTAGCGCTCGGCAATCGCCTGGGCACAGACCTCGAAGCAGCCCAGGTGCGGGGTCAGCAGCACCAGGCCGCAGCCTGCGTCGAGCGCCTGGGTGATCAGCGCATCACCCTGCCATGACACCGCCGTGCCCAAGGGGCGGCCCACCGGGCGCAGCCACAACCAGGGCAGCTCGGCCACCATGCGGCCGGCCTCGACCACGGCCTGGCGGCGCACCACGGTGCCGAAGCCGGCCTGGGCCAGGTGCGCCTGCAGGTGCCGGCGGTAGGTGGGCGATGCCAACCAGGCCAGCCAGCCCAGCGCGGCGCCCAGGGCGTGCAAAGTGGGCAAACCGCGCCGCGAGAGCCAGCGGATCAGCGAAAGCATGTTTCGTATACTGGCGCCATCGCCGAGTTAAAGGACAACTTGCGGGGCGATGCGGCAGAGATGTCGCCGGGTGGGTGGTGCCATGGCACTGCACGCACCGAATACCGCTAAAGCGGTCGCCGCCATTCCAGACGTTGAAGAAGCGGTTGACACGGCGACGCAGCTTTCAACCAACCTGGAGTGTATGCAAGTGGCGAACGACTATCTCTTCACGTCTGAATCGGTCTCCGAAGGCCACCCCGACAAGGTGGCAGACCAGATCTCCGACGCCATCCTCGATGCGATCTTTGCGCAAGACCCGCGCAGCCGCGTGGCCGCCGAAACCCTGACCAATACCGGTCTGGTGGTGCTGGCCGGCGAGATCACCACCAATGCGCATGTGGATTACATCCAGGTGGCGCGCGACACCATCAAGCGCATCGGTTACGACAACACCGAGTACGGCATCGATTACAAGGGCTGCGCGGTGATGGTCTGCTATGACAAGCAGAGCAACGACATCGCCCAGGGCGTCAACCATGCCAGTGACGACCACCTGAACACCGGCGCCGGTGACCAGGGCCTGATGTTCGGCTATGCCTGCGATGAAACGCCCGAGTTGATGCCTGCGGCCATCCACTATGCCCACCGCCTGGTGGAGCGCCAGGCCGAGGTGCGCAAGAGCGGCAAGCTGCCGTTCCTGCGGCCCGACGCCAAGAGCCAGGTCACGCTGCGCTACATCGACGGCAAGCCGCACAGCGTGGACACCGTGGTGCTGAGCAGCCAGCACGCGCCCGAGTACAGCCTGGGTCACAAGATGACCGACGCCTTCTACGAGGCGGTGCGTGAAGAGATCATCAAGCCGGTGCTGCCGGCGGCCTGGCTGACCAAGGACACCAAGTACCTGATCAACCCGACCGGCCGCTTCGTGGTCGGTGGCCCGCAAGGCGATTGCGGCCTGACCGGCCGCAAGATCATCGTCGACACCTACGGCGGCGCCTGCCCGCACGGTGGCGGCGCGTTCAGCGGCAAAGACCCGAGCAAGGTGGACCGCAGCGCCGCCTATGCCGCACGCTACGTGGCCAAGAACGTGGTCGCCGCCGGCCTGGCGCGCCAGTGCGAGGTGCAGGTGGCCTACGCCATCGGTGTGGCCCGGCCGATGAACATTACGGTCTACACCGAAGGCACCGGTGTGATCAGCGACGACAAGCTGTCGGCCATCGTCGCCGAGGTGTTCGACCTGCGCCCCAAGGGCATCATCCAGATGCTCGACCTGCTGCGCCCCATCTACCAGAAGACCGCCGCCTACGGCCACTTCGGCCGCGAGGAGCCCGAGTTCACCTGGGAGCGGACGGACAAAGCTGCAGCGCTTCGCGCTGCAGCCGGGCTGTAAGCCCGGCGTGCGGCCGCCAGGCCGCACCGGCAGACTCGCGGTGCCGTCTCGCATCGCGCCAGCGATGTGAAGGCCCCGAAGGTGCCGGCCTGCACCAACGCAATGACCGGCGAAGCCGCTGTCTGAACCTTGGAAGGCGGCGCAAGCCGCCCTGCTTCACGCCTGGCGCGGCTTCACCTTCGACGCCGCCAGCTTGGCCTGCACCCGCGCCACCTCCACATCGGCGTCGTGCACCAGCGCCACGCCCATGCGGCGCTTCACATGGCTCTCCGGCTTGCCGAACAGGCGGATGTCGCTGTTCGGCACACGCAGCGCGTCGGCCACGCCGTCGAACACGATGCCGCTGGCGTCGACCCCGCCGTAGATCACCGCGCTGGCACCCGGGCTCTTCAGCGTGGTGTCCACCGGCAGGCCCAGGATGGCGCGGGCATGCAGCTCGAATTCATTCTGCCACTGGGTGACCATGGTCACCATGCCGGTGTCGTGCGGGCGCGGGCTCACTTCGCTGAACCACACCTGGTCGCCCTGAATGAACAGCTCCACACCGAACAAGCCCTGGCCACCCAGGTTGTCGGTCACGGCCTGGGCGATCTGGCGCGCGCGCGCCAGCGCCACCGCGCGCATCGGCTGCGGCTGCCAGCTCTCGACATAGTCGCCGCCCACCTGCACATGGCCGATCGCATCGCAGAAATGGGTCTGCACCTGGCCATCGGCACCCAGGGCGCGCACCGTGAGCAGGGTGATCTCGTAGTCGAAGGCGATGAAGCCTTCCACGATCACCCGGCCCGGGCCGACGCGGCCGCCCGCCATGGCGTCTTGCCAGGCCTGTTGCACACCGGCCGGGCCATCGATCTTGCGCTGGCCCTTGCCACTGCTGCTCATCACCGGCTTGACGATGCAGGGGTAGCCGATGCCGGCGTCGATGGCCGCCTGCAGCTCGGCCAGTGAATCGCAGAAGCTGAAAGGGCTGGTCGGCAGGCGCAGGGTCTCGGCGGCCAGGCGGCGGATGCCCTCGCGGTCCATCGTCAGCCGTGCGGCGCGGGCGGTGGGGATGCAGCGGATCTGGCCGGCGGCCTCCATCGCCTCCAGCACCGGGGTGGCGATGGCCTCGATCTCGGGCACCACCAGGTCGGGCCGCTCGGCTTCCAGCAGCGCGCGCAACTGGGCCGGGTCGCTCATCGTGATGGTGCGGGCATGGTGGGCCACCTGCTGGCCGGGCGCGTTGTCATAGCGGTCCACCGCGATGGTCTCCACGCCCAGGCGCTGCAGCGCGATTAGCACCTCCTTGCCCAGCTCGCCGCTGCCCAGCAACAGCACACGGGTGGCAGACGGCGACAGCGGGGTTCCGAGGGTGGTCATGGCGGGGACGGGCTTGCAGCGTTGCGGGAATGCGGGAATGCGGGATTGCGGCAGGCCATCATTGTCGCCGCCGCTGCTAGGCTGCCCGGCATGCCGGCCCTCACCCTGAACCACCTGCGCCACCATGCCGTGGCGCGCACGTTGTTCACCCCCACCACCCTGCCCCAGGCCATCAACCGGCTGGGCTTTGTGCAGGCCGACCCGATCCGCGCGCCGGCGCGGGCACAAGACCTGACACTGCGCCACCGGGTGCAGGGCTACCGCGCCGGTGACCTGGAGGCGCGTTACCCGCGCCTGGCCATCGAAGAAGACTTCTTCGTCAACTACGGCTTCGTGCCCCGCGCCATCCAGGCGCTGATGCATCCGCGCACACCGCGCAGCGCCTGGACGGCCGCGCGCCAGCAGCAGGCGGCGGCAGTGCTGGATTTCGTGCGCGCGCGCGGCGTGGTGCACCCGCGTGAGGTCGACGCGCAGTTCCAGCATGGCAAGGCGAAAAACTGGTTCGGCGGCAACAGCAACGCCAGCACCCAGCTGCTGGATGCGATGCACTACTGCGGCCTGCTGCGCATCGCCCGGCGCGAAGGTGGCGTGCGGTTGTACGCGCCGCGCATCGACAGCGGCAAACCGGTCGGCCCGGCCGACCCGGTGGCTGCGATGGACGCGCTGGCCGATGTGGTGCTGGCCAAGTACGCGCCGCTGCCGCTGCCCAGCTTCAGCATGCTGGTGCACCGGGTGGGCATCGGCGCGCCGCAATGGCAGCCGCTGTGCAAGGCCACGGTGCAGCGTGCGCGCCAGCGCCTGCCGCAGGCGGTGGTCGACGGTGTGGTCTGGCTGTGGCCGGCCGGCGAGAACCCCGCCGCACGCCGCCATGCCACCCGCGCGATGGCCGACACCGCGCGCCTGCTGGCACCGTTCGACCCCATCGTCTGGGACCGCCGGCGCTTCGGCCTGCTGTGGGGCTGGCACTACCGCTTCGAGGCCTACACCCCGGCACCCCAGCGGGTGCGTGGCTATTACGCCTTGCCGCTGCTGTGGCGTGACCAGGTGATCGGCTGGGGCAATCTGGCGGTGACCGGCGGCGTGCTGGTGCCGGACATCGGCTACGTGGCCGGGCGGGCACCGGCCGACACCGGCTTTGCCGCCGCACTTGACGCTGAACTGCAGCGCACGGCCGAGTTCCTCGGCCTGTGCTGAGCGCGCCAGTCTCCGCGCGTCGGTCTCAGCGCTACGGTCTCGGCGCGTCAGTCTCGGCGCGCCAGCGGACGCTGCCCCGCCGCCAGCACCGCGCCCAGCGCCAGCAGGCCCGCGCTGATCGCCAGGCCGCGCGCCAGCCCGCCGGGGCCGTCGGCAATGTGCCCCACCACACTGGGGCCGATGATCTGGCCGACTGCAAACACGATGGTGAAGCCGGTGATGCCACGCGGCCAGGCAGCTGGCGGCAAGTTGTGGCGCACCAGCGCGGTGGTGCTGGCCACCACCGACAGGAACACCGCGCCGAACAGCGCACCCGACGCGAACACCGCCAGCGCATGCGGGCTCAGCACCGGCCCCAGCGTGGCCAGCGCCAGCAGTGCATTCAGCAGGGCCAGCGGCCGGCCGCCGCGCCAGCGCTGCAGCAGCCCCGCCCACAGCCACGACGACGCCACCACGCCCAGGCCCAGCAGCACATAGAAGGCGGTGATCGCCGCTTCGCCCAGCCGTTGCTCACGCAGCAGCGTGACGATGAAGGTCATGTAGCCGATGTAGCCCAGGCCGAAGCAGAAATAGCCCGCCAGCGCCCAGCCCAGCCGGGGCCAGGGCACGGCCGCCGGTGCGCCGGCAGCCGCAGCCACGGGCGCATCGGGCACGGTGCCCAGTGCCATCAGCCCGGTCATCGCCAGCGCCACCACACCCAGCGCCTGCCAGGCCGGCTGCCAGCCGTGCGCCGCACCGTGCACCAGGAACGCCGGCACCAGGAAGGCCGAGACGATGATGCCCAGGCCGGTGCCACCGTAGTACAGCCCGAGCACCAGGCCGGCGCCGGGCGGCATGCGGCCAGTGGGCAGCGCTGTGGCCGCCAGGCTGCCCAGGCGCGCGGCCAGCAGGCCACCAGCCACGAAGGTGGCTGCGCTGGCCGCACCGGAGCCCAGGCGCAACGCCATCAGTGCCGCGTCGGACGTGGCCGCGCCATGCAAGGCCAGCAAGGCTGCCGTGGCCAGCCCGCCCGCCAGCGCGGTGGTGCGCGGGCCGAAGCGGGCCAGCGCCCGGGGCATCAGCAAGGCGCCCAGCAGATAGCCGGCGGCGTTGCCGGTGTTCATCGCCCCGGCGGTGAGGTAGCTCCAGCCCAGGTCGGCACGCATCGGGCCCAGCAGCAGGGCATACGAGAAGCGCGCCAGCCCCAGCGACACCGCAGCGCCCAGCGCCAGCGCCAGGGCCTGCCGCAGCACTGCGGCCGCTGTCATGCGGCGGCGCGTGCCGCCAGCAGCGCATTGGCCAGCTCGGCAAAACCATCACCACGCTCGGCGCGGGTCAGGTAGCCCGGAAACGCCTGCAGCTGCGGCAGGAAGCGGGCGATGTTGGCCACGCCCACCGTCAGCGGCAGGGCCTGGAACATCGCCTGGTCGTTGGTGCTGTCGCCCAGGTAGATCCACTCTGCCGGCTGCCAGGGCCGGCCCAGCGCCTGCTGCACGGCCCAGCGCGCACCACTGGGTTTGTCGTGCGTGCCGATCCAGCCGTTGATGTGGATGGAGCTGACGGTAGCTGCCAGGCCATGGGCGTGCATCAGCGCCACCACCTGCGCCACCTGGCCGGCATCCAGGTGGCTCATCTCACTGTGGTCGATGGCGATGTCGGTCAGCCGGCCGGCGCTGTCCTGCGCCAGCGTGGCGCCCGGCACCGCCGCCAGCACCGCCTGGGCACAGGCCTGCAGCCGGCGCTGCTGCGCGGCCCGCGTGGCCGCATCGGCAACAAAGTCGATCTGCAGCTGCCCAGCCTGCCGGCGCAGCATCACCGCACCGTTCTCGGCAACGATGGCCGCCAGCGGCCAGGCCAGCGCAAAAGCTTCGCTCCAGCCGGCCGGGCGGCCGGTGATGGCCACCACCGGCACACCGGCCGCCGCCAGCCGGTGCAAGGCCGCCAGCGCAGCAGGCGCAATGGCGCCACCGGCGGTCAGGGTGTCGTCGATGTCGGTGAGCACACCGTGCAGCGCTGCCAGCTGCGCGGCGGGCAGCAGGGCCAGTGGGCGCAGGCGGCCGGCGGCGGCAGGTGGCAGGGGGATGGCGGCCGGTGTGCCGGGCAGCGTCATGTCAGCAGTCTCCCACAGCGCTGGCGGCGGCCGGCCCGGGTTTGACAAGGATCAACCCGAGCCAGGGTGGCGTGGCAGGATCATGCCGTTTTCACCCCAGCTACACGCTGCTGCCACCGGAGTCAGGCATGGCCAAGGACACCCCCACCCCCGCAACCGCCGGCAGCGCGCCGCCCACCCGCAAGCCCCGTGCGAGCCGCGCCCGCCGCGCGGTGTCGGCGGGCGACACCGCCGCGTCGCTGCTGCCGGCCGACATTGCCGTGCACACCGTGTCGCGGGCCACCACCGGCGCGCGCACCGAGCAGGCCATGGCCCTGGCAGACGTGCTGGCCCGGCATGCCCAGGGCGACAACGCCGGCACCTTGCTGGGCGAATTGCAGGCGCTGATGGACGGCGCGTCGCCCGACGACCGCAAGGCCCTGCGCAAGCTGCTGTTCCAGCCGGCGGCCGCGCCAGTCGAGAAAGACGCCGACACCGCGCTGGCGCCCGGCTGGCGCGAGGGCAAGTACCCGTACAAGAACCTGCTGTCGCGCCAGCGCTATGAGCAGCACAAATACCGCCTGCAGGTCGAACTGCTGAAGCTGCAGGCCTGGGTGAAGGACACCGGCGCGCGGGTGGTGATCCTGTTCGAGGGGCGCGACGCCGCCGGCAAGGGCGGCACCATCAAGCGGCTGATGGAGCACCTGAACCCGCGTGGCGCGCGCGTGGTGGCGCTGGAAAAACCCAGCGAGGTCGAACGCGGCCAATGGTACTTCCAGCGCTACATCGAGCACCTGCCCACCCGCGGCGAGATCGTGCTGTTCGACCGCAGCTGGTACAACCGCGCAGGTGTCGAACGGGTGATGGGCTTCTGCAGCGACGCCGAGTACGACGAGTTCATGCGCCAGACGCCGGAGTTCGAGCGCCACCTCGTGCGCAGCGGCGTGCACGTGTTCAAGTTCTGGTTCTCGGTCAGCCGGGCCGAGCAGCGCCGCCGCTTCAAGGAGCGCAAGCTGCACCCGCTCAAGCAGTGGAAGCTGAGCCCGATCGACCTGGCCAGCCTGGACAAATGGGACGACTACACCCGCGCCAAGGAGGCGATGTTCCTGCACTGCGACACCAGCGACGCGCCATGGACGGTGATCAAGAGCGATTGCAAGAAGCGCGCACGCCTGAACGCGATGCGCTACCTGCTGCACCGCCTGCCCTATGCCCGCAAGGACCAGGCCGCGCTGGGCGCGGTGGATCCGCTGATCGTCGGCCGGCCCAGCCTGGTGCCCAGCATTGGCGACGACCAGCTGGCCGGCGGCAGCAACAGCTGAGCGGCCAGCGGCCAGCGGCTACTCGCATCGGCGCATGCCGAGACCGATGCCACGCCTGCGGGTGCACCGATGGCCCGATGGCCCGATGGCCCGACGGTCTGAACACCCCCGCAAACCAAGGGGGTGTGCCGGCCGTGCGATTGGTCACGGCCCGCTGCTGCACACGATCGGCGGGCCGTGTTTAGAATGCGGGCCTGTTTCGAGGAGCGTTGCAAGGCCACCCCCCGGCCCCAGGCTCGAAACCACTTCCAGTGCAACGTCGCTCACCCCCAGTTTTTGCCGCGGGTGCGTGTTTTTCTCCCCTTTTTGTCACCATCCGCCGCAAGCTGTTCGGGCCACCTGTCTCCGGAGCAAACACCCATGAACGCCGTCTTGAAGCCGATCCACAACGACCAGTACGCCATCGCCGACATCTCCCTTGCCGCCTGGGGCCGCAAGGAGCTGAACATCGCTGAAGTCGAGATGCCCGCACTGATGGCCATCCGCAGCGAATACGCAGCGAGCCAGCCGCTGAAGGGCGCGCGTGTCACCGGCAGCCTGCACATGACGATCCAGACCGCCGTGCTGGTGGAAACGCTGCAGGCCCTGGGCGCCGACGTGCGCTGGGCCAGCTGCAACATCTACAGCACCCAGGACCACGCCGCCGCCGCCCTGGTGGAGCGCGGCACACCGGTGTTCGCCTACAAGGGCGAGACGCTGAAGGACTACTGGGATTACACCCACCGCATCTTCGAGTTCGGTCACAAGGGTGCCAAGGGCGAAGGCCCGAACATGATCCTCGACGACGGTGGTGACGCCACGTTGCTGATGCACCTGGGCAAGCGCGCCGAAAAAGACATCAAAGTCCTCGCCAAGCCTGGCAGCGAAGAAG
>JBBRJU010000020.1:0-12633 GCA_038218895.1 Burkholderiales bacterium | reverse complement strand
AGGTTCAAAGGCCAGCTTGGTAGAGGCAAGAAATCCAATAACCCCTTTGGCATTGAGCAGGGTGCCTGGGCCTCGATTTTCAGCACTGCGACATCGCTCTGGCGGTCGCTGCCCAGCACACGGGCTTGAAACTCGCGCCGGTCGGCGAGCTTGACGTTCACTTCCTTGGCGCCCTGCACGACATGGGCGTTGGTGAGGATCAGGCCGTCGGCGCCGATGATGAAACCCGAGCCTTGCCCGCGCACGGCCAGCGCCGGACCGTCGGGGCTGTTGTCCTCGCCACTGTCGCCATGCTCGGCGCCCACGCGCGACAGGCCGCTGACGCTGATGTGCACCACGGCGGCGCCGCGCTGCGCGGCGATCTGCGACAGGTCGGGCAGCGCCAGCGCATGGGCGGCCAGCGACGTGCTGGCCTGCAGCGTTGTGGCCGGCGCATTGGTGCTGGCCGGCAGCACGGCTGCGGCCGATGGTTTGTCAAAGTGTGCGGCAAACCGTGGCGCCAGCGCGCCGGTCACCACGCTGGCGCCGACGCCGCCGACCAGGCCGGCCGCCACCAGGCTCAGCACCCAGCGGCGCTTGCCGCTGGCCGGGCCGTGCGCGCTGTGGCGGGTGTCTGGGATCTGTTGCGTTGTGTTCATGTTGGCTCCTATGCCGCATCGGCGGCCAGGGCACCACTGTGCGCCGCCGGGCTTAGACCGGTCTTAAGTCGCAGATTCAACGGTATGGCACGCACACCTTGGGCGCTAGCAATCAAGCCAGCATCACAGCCGTGCACAAGCAGTCGCCGGCGGTCTGATCGATCACAACAGGGCCGACCACAGGACAAGCGGACAGGCCGCAGCAACCACACGCTGGCTTCACGGCGCAACAGCATCAGTACCCCTACAGCCAGGTCATGCGGGCGAAGCACCTATGGTCGGCGCTGATTTGTTGAATTCACACGCTGTCGGTCAATTGGTGAATTTTCGGATCAGTCCGATTTGATAACCAAGGAAATTGACATGCATGACATCATCGATACCGCTGTTGCCGCTGGCACCTTCAAGACCCTGGCTGCTGCAGTCACGGCCGCCGGTCTGGTCGACACCCTAAAGGGCACCGGCCCCTTCACTGTGTTTGCCCCGAGCGACGAAGCCTTCGCCAAACTGCCCGCCGGCACCGTCGACGGCCTGCTGAAGGACATCCCCAAGCTCAAAGCCATCCTGACCTACCACGTGGTCGCCGGCAAGGTGATGGCCGCCGACGTGATGAAGATGGACGGCCAGATGGCCACCACCGTCAATGGCCAGGGGCTGAAGATCAGCACCGCAGGCGGTGTGAAGCTGAATGCAGAGGTCAACGTCGTCAAGACCGACATCGTCTGCTCGAACGGTGTCATCCACGTCATCGATTCGGTGTTGCTGCCTTCGGCCTGAGCTTTGCGCTTGTGTTGGACGAAGCCCGCCGGCACTTGCCGGCGGGTTTTTTTTTGGCCGGCAGTTGCGCCGGGCCTTCGGCCCGATGACCGGTTCGATGTTGTCGAACTCGCGCATCGGCCGTCAGCGCCGGGGCGTCATGCACAGGCCCCAGTGCTGAACCTGCCGCACGGGCTGGCGGTCGTCACCCACGACACCAGCTGTGCAAGCGCGTGGGTTCCGCTGATGAGCCGCTGGCCCGATGCATCGCCATGACCGCGTTCCGTGCCCAGCCCGGAAAAGCGCAACAGCGCTCTATCGGGCAGCCAGCGGCAGGCGCAGTTCGACAGACAGGCCGCCCAGGCGCACGCTGCGGCCGAGCGCCAGCGTGGCGCCATGGCTGTCGGCGATGGCCTTGACGATGGCCAGCCCGAGCCCATGGCCTGGCGCTGCCGCCGCAGCTGCAGCGTCGGGTGTGCGGTAGAAGCGGTCGAAGACATGGCCACGCTCTGCCTCGGCGATGCCGGGTCCGCTGTCGTCGATGCGCAGGCACAGCGCGCCGGGCTCGCGCCGCAGCGCCACGTCGACGCGGCCGCCGGCCGGCGTGTACTTGACGGCGTTGTCGAGCAGGTTGCGCAGCAGCACACGCAGCGCGTCGGCGTCGCCGGTGACGGTGGCCCTCTCGGTGGCGGCTGCTGCGGTGGCGTCTGCAGTGAGATCGGCGGTGGCATCTGCGGTGGCATCTGGGGTTGCGTCTGCAGCGGCCTCCAGGGCGGGCGCTTCGGCATCGGCCGGCAGCAGGCCGAGGTCGATGCCACGCTGCTGCGCCCCGGGCGCCACATCGGCCAGCGCCAGGCGCAGCACGTCCATCAGCACCAGCGGCTGCTGCGCAGGGCCGGCGCCGTCCTGCTGGCGTGCCAGCAGCAGCAGCTGGTCCACGAGGTGGGTGGCACGGTCGATGCCGGCGTCCAGGCGCAGCACGGCGCGCTGGCGCGTCTCGTCGTCGGCGGCGCGGGCCAGGCCCTGCACCTGCAGCTTCAGCGCCGCCAGCGGCGACCGCAGTTCGTGCGCGGCGTCGGCGACGAAGCGCTTCTGTGCGTCGAAGGCTTGCTGCAGGCGACCGAAGAGCCCGTTGAGTTCCCGCACCAGCGGCCGGATCTCGTCGGGCAGCAGCCCGGCTTCTTCCAGTGGGGCCATGTCGTCGGCACGGCGCTGCGCGAGCTGGCCGCGCAGGCGCTGCAGTGGTGCCAGCGTGCTGCCCACCACCCACCACGCCGCCGCCAGCAGCAGCGGCACCAGCCAGGCCACCGGGGCCACGGTGCGCAGCGCCAGCGTGCGCGCCATGTGGCGGCGCACGGCCATGTCTTGCGCCACCTGAATCACCTGGCGCGGCGTCTGTATTGAAAACACCCGGTAGGTGCTGCCGCGCGCCAGCACGTTGGAATACCCCAACACCGCACGGTCCGGCAGGTCGGCACGGCGTGCCGAGCGGTAGAGCTGCTGGCCGTCGGCCGACCAGATTTGCACCACGAAGTCGAAGTTCTCGTCGCCATGCTCGGGCTGCTCAGGCTGCTCCGGCTGCTCCGGCAGATCGGCATCGGGCTCGAAGGGCAAGCCGCCGCGCAGCGACAGTGCCGTCTGCTGCATGTGGTAGTCGAACACAGCGTCGGCCTCGGCCAGCGCGGTGCGGTAGGCCACGGCAGCCTGCACGGCGGCCACCAGGGCGATGGCCAGGCCCAGGTAGACGAGCAGCCGGGTGCGCAGCGAATGCGGTCGCAGTGTCATCCGCAGGTGCGCCATGGACTGGCTCGTCTTGGCCGAGCCGTCATATTTTCGGCACCATGTAACCGACGCCGCGCACGTTCTGGATCAGTGCCGCACCGAGCTTGCGGCGCAGCCCGTGGACATACACCTCCACGGCGTTGCTGCTGATGTCGTCCTTCCAGCTGTAGAGCTTCTCCTCGAGCTGCGCACGGGACATCAGCACGCCGGGGCGGGCGATCAGCGGCTCCAGCACCGCCCATTCACGCGCTGTCAGCACCACTGGCGTGTCGTCCACCGTCACTTCGCGCGTGGCCGGGTGGATGGCAACGTTGCCATGCGTGTAGACCGGTTCGGCGCGCCCCGCCGCTCGGCGCAGCAGCGCGCGGATGCGCGCCAGCAGTTCGTCCAGTGCATAGGGCTTGACGATGTAGTCGTCGGCGCCGGCGTCGAGGCCGGCGATGCGCTGCGCCACCGCGTCCCGTGCGGTGGCGATGAGCACCGGCGTGCGGTCGCCGCGCGCGCGCAACTCGGCCAGCACCGCCAGGCCGTCGCGCCGCGGCAGGCCCAGGTCGAGCAGTACCAGGTCGTAGTGCTGGGCCTGCAGCGCGGTGGCGGCCATCTCACCATCGCGCACCCAGTCCACTGCGTAGTGTTCGTCGCGCAGCAGGTCGAGCACGGCCTCGCCGATCATCGTGTCGTCTTCGACCAGCAGCAGGCGCATCGTGTTGTCCGGGTTGTTGGGGTGCGCGTGCGACCCCTTGGCTGGGAATGTAAGAAATCGTGTCTTAGGCCGGGCTTAAGCCGCTGTGCGCAGCGTCATCCCGAAGCGGCCTGGGCCCGTTGTGCTCAGCAAGTCCGACGCAAAGCGGACTGGCTCAACAGACCCGGGGCATCCACGGGTTGTTCTCTCGACAGGACACATCATGACCTCGACCAAGACCCTCATCGCCGCCGCCTTGCTCGGCACTGCTTCGATGTTCAGCTTCGCGCAGGCGCCGGCTGCCGCCACCGCACCCGCCGCCGCCGCCGCCAAGGCCGGCACCCATGTGAAGGCCGAAAAACACGCCAAGGCGACCAAGCACGTGAAGACGGTCAAGCACACCAAGGCCGCCAAGGCTGCCAAGGCCGACCGTGCGGCACCGGCCGCCGCGCCGACGAAGTGATCGCGGCCTGACCAGGCCCGCTCGCAGCCCCTGCGGTTCACGCTGCAGGGGCTGTTGACGTTGGCCCGCCTGCGCCTTGTTTGCGCCGCGCGGTGCAGCGCCAGGGCGACGCTGGGTGCGTGCGCATCGCATCAGCTGGTGCGCGCGCTGGGCAAAGCCGTCGGACTGCAGTGCAAATGCGCCATGGTGCAGACCATGGATTCAAGTGCGCCGGTTGGCACTTGCCTGACAGCCAGCCCCGGCAGCAGCGCTTAGCCTGCACATGCACTGCGCTGACCACCCCGGCCACTGCAGCGCACGCCACGGCCACCGCCGCCCCCCTCTCACCGCGCCGACGACCATGCCCGCAACGCCCAAGCCTCAGGCTGATCCAGACCAGGGCCACGAACACGACCAGGACCAGGAGCAGGATGCCTTGCTGGTGTCGGCGCCTTGGCTGCAAGCGCGCTTGCAGCAGGCCAGCGCGCTGCAGCCGGTGCAACCCGGTCAGCCCCTGCTGCGCGTCCTCGACTGCAGCACCTACATGACGCCACAGCCGGTGGGCCCGTCCAGGATCAGCAGCGGTCGGGCCGACTATCTGGCGGGCCACATTCCTGGCGCGCAGCATGTGGACATGGTCCAAGACCTGTCTGACCCGGACGGCGCCTATCCTTACACTTTGTTGCCGGTGGCCGCATTCGAGTCGCTGATGCAGCGCCTGGGCATCCACCCCGAAGACCATGTGGTGGTGTATGGCCGCAGCGCCATGGTCACCGTGACCCGGGCCTGGTTTGTGCTGCACGCCATGGGGCATGCGCGCGTGTCCGTGCTGGACGGTGGGTTGGACGCTTGGCAGGCGCTGGGTGGGCCGTTGAGCCAGTCAGCGCCGCAGCCGCCCGTGCCCAGCGCCTACCAGGCGCAGCCGCTGCCCGGCCGGGTCGCCAGCCTGGCGCAGGTGCGCACGGCGCTGGGCCAGCCCCGGGTGTGCCTGGCCAATGCCTTGAGCCGGGCGCAGTTCGAAGGCAGCGGTGGCGCGCACTACGGCCGGCCAGGGCGTCTGCCTGGCAGCGTGAGCCTGCCGGCGGCCGAGCTGCTGGCGCCCGACAGCGGCCTGTTTCGCCCACTCGACAGCCTGCGTGCCGACTACGCGGCTGCCGGCGCTTTGCAGGCCGACCGGGTCATCACCTACTGTGGCGGTGGCATCGCCGCCACCGCCACCGCCTTCACCTTGCAGCGCCTGGGCCAGACACGCTGGTCGGTGTATGACAACTCGCTGCTGGAATGGTCGGCCCTGGACGATACCCCCATGGTGCAAGGCCCCGCCAGCCCTTGACACCACCGTGCGTTGCGCCGGTCGCAGCGTCGGTCGCAATGGCGGCAAAAGATTCCGGTCGGTCACCGCCAGCATGGCACGCCGTTTGCCGTAGGCAATGCACACCTTGTCAGGAGAACCCGCCATGGACCCAGAAACCCCACGCAGCTTCGGCGTGTTCAAACCCACCGGCCACGTCGTGATCTCGTTCCCGACGGCCGGCCAGGCCGACACCGCTGCGCAGCAACTGCAGGGCATCGGTGTGGACGCGGACGCGGTGCAGCGCTACACCGACACCGAGATGCTGCGCCAGATCGATGTCGACCGGCAGCACGCCAGTGTGCTGGCCAGTGTGGGCCAGGAGCTGAACCTGGTGCTGGCGCACCGTGCCCTGGCCGAACGCGGCTACCACTGGCTGGTGGTGCGCGCTGCCGATGACGAACACGCGCGCCAGGTGGCCGACGTGGCGCGCCGCTGCGGCGCCGAGCGGGCGCAGGTCTACGGCCACTTCATCATCGAAGAGCTGATCGAGCGCGCCGACGATCTGCCGCAGGTGGGCGAATCGACGGACCGCGGGCTCGACGCCCAGACGCCGTCCGGGCTGGAGGGTGAGCGTGCGGCTGATGCCGCACCCGAAACCGGGGGCAAGGCATGACGCCTGTCCGCTGCAGCCGGGCCCAGGGCCCCGCTTTGCCCCACGCATGCAGAACCCCCATCTGGAGAGCCGAATGCATGCACCACGCCGTGCATTGCACTGTGCTGCCGGCACGGTTCGCCCCGGCTGCGTGGCGGCTGGCTGCCCTGCCACCGCACGGGACCGCGCATGACTGATCCCCTGCCGCGCGCCACGCCTGAATCGCCGGCCGACGCGGCCGCCAGCACGGGCCGGGATGCGGCGGCTGCTGGTCGGCAAGCGCAGCCTGGCTGGCTGGAGGCCCTGCAGTCGATCGGGCGGGAGCTGCCCGCGCTGGTCAGTGACCGCATCGACCTGCTGTCGCTGGAACTGCAGCGTGCCGGCCAGGCATTGGCACAGATCGTGGCGTTGCTGGTGGCCGTCGCCATCCTGGGGGTCACCGGCTGGCTGGCGCTGTGGGCCGGCATCGTGGTGGGCCTGGTCGAGCTGGGGCTGCACTGGTCGCTGGCACTGCTGCTGGTGCTGGCACTGAACGCTGGCAGCGCCTGGCTGGTGTTGGCCCGCCTGCGCTTGCTGCTGCCGCTGCTGCGTCTGCCTGCCACCCGCCGCCACCTGACCCTGGGGCGCGGCAGCGAACCCGCCGCACCCCCGTCGCCCCGCCCGCCGACCGGCGCCGACACCGCCGCCGCGCCGCCGCTGGGCCAGGCGGGGTAGCCATCGGCAGACCCCGACCAGACGCACCGCCAGGAATCCCCCTGCGCTCCATGCACACCTGAGCCACAGGGATGGCACACCGCTTGCCAGAAGCGGGCTTCGCTTTGTCCACAGCCCATCAGGAGCACACCATGGCCACCATCACTTCCCCCAACATGCCCGACAACACCGGCGCTGCGGTTGGTACCAGCGGTAGCAGCAGCCCCAGCGGCACAGGCGGCACAAGCGGCACAAGCGGCAGCAGCGGCAGCAGCGGCAGCAGCGGCAGCAGCGGTAGCAGCGGTAGCAGCGGCAGCAGCGGTAGCAGCGGTAGCAGCTACACCAGCGGAGGTAGCGGTAACAGCGGCATCAGCAGCACCAGCGGTACCAGCCATGCTGGCGGTAGCGGCAGCAGCGACAGCAGTGACAGCGGTGCCACCGACATGCTGCACAGCATCGCCCAAGGTGCGCACCAGACCATCGACCGGCTGGCCGAGCAGGTGACGCCGCATGTGCAGCGCCTGCAGGAGAACATGGCCAGCTCGACCGACATGCTGGACGAGCGCGCCGACCAGATGCGCGCGCTGACCGACGAGTGGTTGGACAAGCTGCGGACCACCGTGCGCGAGAACCCGCTGGCTGCCGTGGGTGCCGCGCTGGCGGTGGGCCTGCTGGTGGCACGCCTGTCGCGCTGACACGCCATGGCCGCCCAGCCTTTGGCCAGCCTGCCGGCGCCGGGCATGCCGCCCCCTGAACCGGCGGACGACACCGACCTCGACGCCCGCATCCGCCTGGTCGAAATGCGCCTGGTCGCCCGCGAGCAGCGGCTTGCCAGCCACCTGGAGCAGATGGGCCAGCGCGTGGGCCATGCGCTTGCCCCGCGTCTGCTGCTGCTGAAGCTGGCCGCCGTGGTGCTGGCCGGCGGCGGGCTGGTGTGGGCATTGCGGCGGGGCGGCGGGCACGGTGCAGCGCACCACACACCGGCACCGGCGGTCACCAGCGGTGCGCCCCACCTGATGCTGAGTTTGCTGCCGATGGCCTGGCCGTTGCTGCCGGTGCGCTGGCGCGAGCGCGTCAGCCCGGCCACGGCCGCCACCGTGCTGGGCGTGGCCGCGCCGGTGATCGAGCGCCTGCTGGCGCGCCGCGCGTCGGGCGCCGACCCCAATGACCCACCGACCGTGGCACAGGTCGATCTGCTGCGCTACGCCGGCACCTGGCATGAGCAGGCGCGGCTGCCGGTAACGTTCGAAAGCGCCTGCGACGGGCAGCCGCGCACTACCTACACAGCACAGGGCAGCCGCCTGGCGGTGCGCAACGAGTGCCGTGGTGCCAACGGCCGCTTGCGGGTGCTCGAGGGTGTGGCCCGCGTGGTGCCAGGCAGCGGTGGCGCACGGCTGCAGGTCAGCTTCATGCCGACCTGGCTGCAGTGGCTGCCGTTCGTGTGGGCCGACCTGTGGATCTTGCATGTGGATGAAGCGGCACCCGATTACCGCGTGGCGATCGCCGGCCACCCGTCGCGCAGGGGGCTGTGGCTGCTGTCGCGCAGCCCGCAATTGCCGGCCGACCAATTGCAGCGCCTGGTGGCCGTGGCCAGCGAGCTGGGCTACGACACCGACCGGCTGGTGCTGGCCGGCGCGCCAGACACGCTGCACTGACCGCCTGGCGCTGCCGGTGGCCATTGCGGCTGCGTGCCGGGCTGACTTGTCGATCGTTCCTTGGCAGGCCTCACCAAAGGCATTGCAGCGGACCCGGCCGGTCGATCTGGTGGGGATGCGGCGGCTGGCAGCGGTTGGTGTCGGCTGGTGTCCGCTGGCGGCCGCCACCCCGATGCAGGCTGAACACGCCCTGTATGCAATGCACTGACAATTGGAGTTTTTCCATGCACCCTGTCCCAGAGCACACTGCCCGCGCACTGGCCCCGCCGGTGGCCCCGCCGGTGGCCCAGCAGCGGGCCGCCCCCCTGCCCGGCATGGCGGCCGGCTGCAGTTCTTCGGCGGCCAGCCGCTAGCGCAGGCGCGGCATGGTGCTTCAAGAGGCTTGGCGCCTGGCCAAGGAAGCAGTCTCGTCGTGGGTCGACGACGGCGCGCCCAGCATGGGGGCGGCGCTGGCCTACTACACCGTGTTCTCCATCGCGCCGCTGTTGCTCATCGTCATCGCGGTGGCCGGGCTGGTGTTCGGCCAGGAGGCCGCGCGCGGCGAGATCGTCGGCCAGCTTTCGGGCCTGTTGGGCAATGACGGCGCCCGCGTCGTCGAGAGCCTGCTGGACAACCTGAACCGGTCCGACAGCGGCGTGCTCGCCACGCTGGTGGGCGTGGCGGTGCTGCTGGTGGGCGCGACGACGGTGTTTGCCGAACTGCAGTCGGCGCTGAACCGCATCTGGCGCGCCCCGGATCGGCCGGCCGGCCTGGGCCTGATCGGCATGCTGCGCACCCGGTTGCTGTCGCTGGGCATGGTGATGGGGCTGGGCTTCCTGCTGATGGTCTCGCTGGTCGTCAGCGCGGGCTTGTCGGCGCTGGGCAAGTGGTGGACGCCGTGGTTCAGCGAAGGCGCGGTGCTGCTGCTGGAGGCGGCCAACATCGGCGTCAGCCTGGCGCTGCTGAGCGCTGTCTTCGCGATGATCTACAAGTGGATGCCGCAGGTGCAGGTGGCCTGGCGTGATGTGTGGGTGGGCGCCATCATCACCGCGCTGTTGTTCACGCTGGGCAAGTCGCTGATCGGGCTGTACATCGGCCGCAGCGGCGTGGCCTCGCCGTTCGGTGCGGCGGCATCGCTGGTGGTGCTGCTGGTGTGGGTGTACTGGTCGGCGCAGATCTTCCTGCTCGGCGCCGAGTTCACCTGGGTCTGGGCCAACCGCCATGGCTCGCTGAAAGGGCAGTGCGGCAGTGGGCCGCTGCCCGCTGGCCGCCGGCCTGGCAAGGGCATCGGCACCACGCCCGAGGCTGGGCACGACACTGGGTCCGAAACTGGGCGTTGAGCCTGCGGCGGGTGTGCCCGGCAACACGGCAGACCGTGGCGGCGCAGCCCACTCCCTGGCCAGAAAGCACCTCATGCACATCGCCCCCGCTGCCCTGGTGCCGCGCGCCGCTGTCTGCCGCTGTGGCCGGCCGGTGTTCTTCCGCAACAGCAAATGCCTGGCCTGCAACACGCCGCTGGGCTATGACCCCGCGCGTGCCCGCCTGCTGCCGCTGGAGCCGGCCGGCCAGCCGGGCCTGTGGATGGCGGCGGGCAGCCGGCGCCGCACGCCGCGCTACCGGCGCTGCGCCAACCTCGACAGCGCCTGCGGCTGCAACTGGCTGTTGCCCGACCTGCAGGGCCACACCGCGTTGTGCCGCTGCTGCCGCCTCACCCGCACGCTGCCCGACCTGTCGATCGCGGAGAACCGGCTGTGGTGGGGCCGCATCGCCCTGGCGCAGCGGCGGCTGGTGTCGATGCTGATCGCCCTGGGCCTGCCGGTGCTGTCAATCGGCGAGGACCCGCAGCGCGGCCTGGCGTTCGACCTGCTGCGCCAACTGCCCGGCCAGGGCCTGGTGTTCACCGGCCATGCCGACGGTGTGATCACGCTGGACGTGGCCGAGGCCGACGATGCCCAGCGCGAGCAGCGCCGCCATGCGCTGCACGAGCCCTACCGCACCCTGCTGGGCCACCTGCGGCATGAGACCGGGCACTATTACTGGCAGCGGCTGGTGGCCGACAGCGCCTGGCTGGAACCCTGCCGTGCGCAGTTCGGCGACGAGCGCGCTGACTACGCAGCAGCGCTGCAGCAGCACTACAGCAGCGGCCCGCCCAGCCAATGGGATGCCCGGTACGTCAGCGCTTATGCCAGCAGCCACCCCTGGGAAGACTGGGCCGAGACCTGGGCCCACTACCTGCATCTTGTGGACACGCTCGACACCGCACGCGGCTTCGGCGTGGACGGTGACTTGGTGGAACTGCACTATGAGCGCTGGACCACTGCCGATCTGGATGCCGACCCGAACGTCGAGCCGCAGGATTTCATCAACCTGGTCAACGGCTGGATGGAGCTGACCGGGGTGCTGAACGAGCTGTCGCGCAGCATGGGGCTGTGCGATTTTTATCCGTTCGTGCTGTCACGCACCGCACTGCGCAAACTGCACCTGGTGCACCGCATCGTGCAGGCGCAGCGCCAGCAGCCGTAGCCATCGACTGCGGTCAGCGCTTGTGCTGGCTGTCCTTGACGGCTTCCTTCGCATCGCCCACGTGCTTTTGCACCTGGCCAGCCACTTCCTTGGCGGCGCCCTTGGCCTGGTGCTCGGGGCGGTCCACCAGCTCGCCGGCTTTGCGCTCTACCTTGCCGGCCATTTCCTTGGCCGTGCCCTTGATCTGGTCCTTGTTCATGCTTGCAGCGCCTGGTTCGGCGGAAAGGCGCCAGGCCCTTCTTGGCAACCGGCATGCCTGTCACCGGCCGAGGCGCATCTGCGTTCCCGTGCAGGGTGCGCCATGCGCAGCCAGCGCCGCAGGCACGGCCCTTGCCCCGCAGAACCCAATCAACGGAGACCATGACCATGACAAACACCCTGCAGCAGCCAGCCACACCAGCCGGCGTGCCGCCGACAGCACCGGTCACGACGCCGGGGCCCGACATCGTGCCGCTGCCGCCCACGCCGCACCCCGATCCCGAGCCCATGATCGACCCGGTGCCGCCGGGGATCAGCGACCCCATTCCGTCAGGTGGTGCACCGCCCGTGGGCGACCCGGCCCGGGGGTGACCGGCCGCGCGCTGCGCGGTGCGGCGCGCGCATGCACAGGCCGGCAGCCACCTCTCTGCAACGGTGCCTGTCTGCAACGGTGCCCGTCTGCAACGGCGCTGTCAGCAATGGCGCTGTCAGTAACGGCGCTGTCAGTAACGGCGCCAGTCCGCAATGGCGCCAGTTGATCGACGTGCTGGCGGCACGCTGGCGCTGATCCAGCAGAGACCGAAGGTTGCCAGCCAGGCCCGCGCCAAGCGCCGTGCCGTGTGGGCATGCGCAGCGGCGCCCGTCCACCCACGTTGTGTGGCTTCGGCAGCATTTACGGCAAGGCATGCGCCCGTTGATTTCACCTGATGGGAAGTGGAGCGCGCGGCGGCTGTCGAGCGTTGCGTCTGGCGGTCGATCTTTGCCCCGCGCCGCTGGCACCCTGGTGGCGCGCGCAAATTGCAGCAAGACCTTGCCGAGTCGGTCGGGTGGCATGGGGGTTGCTATGGCAGGGCAGGACCATCGCCGCAGCGCGGTAGTCCGGTATTGGTTACCGATTCAGGAGCACGCCATGACATCGATGGATTTCCGCACCGACCACCGGCAGAGCCAGACGCTGTCGCCTCGCCTGCAGCATGCGGTGCGCCTGCTGCAGATGTCGTCGATGGACTTCTCGGCCACCGTGCGTGACTTGCTGGGCCGCAACCCCTTCCTCGATGATGTGGACGGTGCGGACGACGAAGGGCCTGCCGCGCAGCCATCCGAGGCCACCGACGGGGCAGCGCCCGCCGCAGATGAAGGCAGCGCCACCGACCTGCGCGACGACGACCGCGACCTGTGGCAGGCCGACAACGCAACGTCGCCGGGCCGGGCCGACGACGGCGACCTGTCGGCACTGGACATGATGGTGGCCGACACGACGCTGGCGGTGCACCTGCATGGCCAGGCCAACCTGCTGGACCTGCCCGAACGGCCACTGTTCATGGCCCGCGCGATCATC
>JBBRJU010000019.1:0-12669 GCA_038218895.1 Burkholderiales bacterium | reverse complement strand
CCAGCGCGGCTTCCAGCACCACCTCGTCCCGCGGCTGGTACAGGTCCGGCGGCGGCGCGTCTTCTTGGGGCGGGTCGGGCGGTGGCGTGGCCGAGGCATCGGGCTCCGGCGGCGGGGGCGCATCGGGCGGCGGGGCATCGTCCGGCGGCTTCGGTGGCTCGGGCGGCACTTCTGGCGGGGCCTGGTCGTCGGGCGGTGGCTCGGCCTCCGGTGGAGCCGGAAAGCGGGTGGCGCGCGGGCCCAGCACCAGGCGCGCGGCCAGCGCAGCGTCATCTGGTTCGACCACGTCGTGGCCTTGCAGCGCGGCGGCGGCGCAGGCGGCGCGCAGCGCCAGCCAGGGCGCGCGCAGGGAATCCACGCCCAGCGCGGCGGCGGCGCGGCACAGCGCGGCAGCGGTGCCGTCGCCGCTGGCCACTTGTGGCAGGCGTGCCCGGGCAGCGGCCACGTCCGCAGCGCTGATGGCCAGCAGCGCGTCCAGCGCGGTGGCGTCGGCGGCGGCGCCGGCGCCAGTGCCAGTGCCAGTGCCAGTGCTGGGACCCGTGCCCGTGCCCGCGTAGAGGCTGGCCTGGCCGCGCGGGCCGGGGCCGTGCGCCGGCAGGCCATCGAGCACCAGGTGGAACGCCAGCCGGTCGGCCAGCACCGGCGATGCACGTTCGTCGGCGTCCACGCCTTCGTCCAGCGCCACCACGCCCAGCCGGGCCGGCTGGCGCAGCGTGATGCCGTCGCGTTCCATCAGCACCTGGGCGGTGTCCAGTGCCGCCGCCACGCGGGCCACGGTGCCCGGTGGCAAGCGCTCGGCCATGGCCAGCACCAGCAAGCCGCCGTCGGCCTCGGCCAGCACACCGCGCTGGGCCACCGGCCGGCCGGTCTGCAGCGTGGCGGCCAGGTCCAGGCCGCCCAGCAGGCGGTCGTCGGCAATGCCCAGCGGCACACGCCGCATCGGCACGTCTGCCGGCAGGCTGTGGCGCAGTGCGGCCAGCCACAGCGCGCGCTGCGGGCCGCTGCGTGCGCGCAACATCGCGCCGCCCAGGCCCACCGGGTCGACCGCCAGCAGCGCAGCGGCGGTCAGCGCGTCGGCCCACAGCGCGTCGGTGTCGGCTTCTGTCTCGTCGCCGGCGTCCGCGCCAGGGCTTGCCATGGCGGGTGGTGCAGCCGTCATGCCGCCGGCAGGTCGGCCAGCGCCCTTTCCACCCGCACGCTGGACCCAGCGTCGTCCAGCGGGTCACGCCGCAGCCGGTGGCGCAGTGCGGGCGGGCCCACCCGCTTCACATGGGCGATGGTGACAGTGGTGTCGCCTTCGAAGGCGGCCAGCGCGCGGGCGGCGCGCATCACCGTCAGCTCGCCGCGCAGGCCGTCGGTGCCCAGCGCCATGCACAGGCGCGCGGTGTGCTCCAGCACCGCGTCGCTGACCACCACCTGCGGCAACAGCGCGCGGCCGGCGACGATGCGCTTGCGGATCTTGGCGTCTTCCTTGGCCCAGGCGGCGGTAAAGGCCACCGGATCGCGCTCGAAGGCATCGCGGCGCTTGACCACCTCGATGCGCGCGGCCAGGTCCTTGGGCGTGCTCACTTCCACGCTCAGGCCGAAGCGGTCGAGCAGTTGCGGCCGCAGTTCACCTTCTTCCGGGTTGCCGCTGCCCACCAGCACGAAGCGCGCGGGGTGGCGCACCGACAAGCCTTCGCGCTCGACCACGTTCTCGCCCGAGGCGGCCACGTCGATCAGCAGGTCGACCAGGTGGTCTTCGAGCAGGTTCACCTCGTCGATGTAGAGGAAGCCGCGGTGGGCACGCGCCAGCAGGCCGGGCTCGAAGGCCTTGACGCCGTCGGCCAGTGCGCGCTGCAGGTCGAGCGCGCCGACCACGCGGTCTTCGGTCGCGCCCAGCGGCAAGTCGACCACCGGCACCGGCACGCTGTGGCTCTTGACCGTGCCCTTGCCGGTTTTCAACGTGGCGCACTGGTCGCAGGCGCCGGGCGGGGCAGCCGGGTCGCAAGCGTAGCGGCAGCCCACGGTGGCTTTCATCGGGGGCAGCAGGGCGGCCAGCGCGCGCACCGCCGTGCTCTTGCCGGTGCCGCGGTCACCGAAAACCAGCACGCCGCCGATGCCGGGGTCGACCGCAGCCACCAGGATGGCCAGCTTCATCTCGTCCTGTCCGACGATGGCTGAGAAGGGAAAGGCGATCGCCATGCAGGAAAACTCCGGGAACGGGTGCAAAAAGAGATCAGAGGACGCTGCGGCTGCCATCGTTGCTGCGGTCGCCCGCATCGGCGGTGATGCGGCGGTGGACCCGCTTGAGCACCAGCCAGGCGCCGAGCGCGAGCACCGGCACCGCAGCGCCGGTGACCAGATCGGGCGAGATCGGCGCGCCGGCGGCTTTGAGCGCCTTGGCACCATAGCCCACCAGGCCGGCCAGGTAGTAGACGATGGCGGCCACCGACAGGCCTTCCACCGTCTGCTGCAGCCGCAACTGCAGCTTGGCGCGGCGTGCGGTGGCCGCCAGCAGGGCCTGGTTCTGGCGCTCGCGGGCGATGTCGACCCGGGTCGACAGCAGGTTGCTGGCCTGCGCCACCCGCTCGCTCAGGTCGTGCAGGCGCTGGCTCGCGGTGGCGCAGGTGGCCATGGCCGGGCTCAGGCGCCGGGTCATGAATTCATCGATGGTCTGCAGGCCCTTGATGCGCACTTCGCGCAGCTCGGAGATGCGGGTGGCCACCAGCGCGTGGTAAGCCCGGCTGGCGCCGAAACGGGCCTGGCTGCCTGCCAGTGCACTTTCGATCTCGGCGGCCAGGGCCATCAGCTGCTGCAGCAGGGGTTCGTCCTGCGCCGCGCCCTGGCTGGCACCGGTGGCGATGCGTTCGGTCAGCACGGCCAAGGTGCGCTCGATGGCCAGCAGCCGTGGCCACAGCACACGCGCCACCGGCAGCGCCAGCAGCGCCATCATGCGGTAGGCCTCGATCTCGAACAGCCGCTGCAGCATGCGCCCGGCCTGGCGTTCGGTCATCTCGCGGTCGAGCAGCAAAAACCGCGCGAAGCCGTCGGGGTGGATCATGAAATCGGTGAAGGCCAGGCCGGTGCCGTCGCCGATGCCGGCGCCCACCACCACGTTGCTGCCGAAGTGCGCCGCCAGTTGCGTGGCCGATGGCATGCCACCCTGGCCGTCGGCCAGCAGCTCGGACGCGAGCAGCTTGGCATGGGCGGCAAACACGGTCTGCCCCGGCACACCGGCCAGCCAGCCCGGTGGCAGCAGGGCCACCACCGGCTCGGCAAACGGCTGGCCGCTGACCCCGGCGGTGAAGAAGGTGTAGCTGGAGAATTCGCCGTGGCGCTCCCACTTGAAGCGCACTGCGCCCATCTGCGTGGCCCACTGGGTGCCGTCCGCCGGTGGCGATGGTGCGCCGGTCAGGCCGCACAGCGCCACGATGTGGGCGATCTCGGCGCTGCGGGCCTCGCTGTCGACGCGCACCGCCACGTAGGTGGCCCGGCTGGGCGCCGACAGTGGCTCTGGCGGACGGGCATGCACCTCGGCCGCCAGGCTGGCGCGGTCAGGGTGGTCAGGGGGCAGCAAGGTGGTGGCGGGCATCGGGTGGGTGCCGGCACGGCAAGCCTGTCCGGCAAGCGGGAGCTTAAGCCACGGCGGGCCCGGCGCCGCCGCCGGCCATTCCGAGTGTCGCCTCAGGCTGACACCAGGGGAAGCCCCACATAGTTCTCGGCCAGCGCCGTCATCGCGGCGGGGCTGCTGAACAGGTAGTCCAGCTCGGCCATCTGCATCTTGTGGCCGAAGCTGCCGCTGCTGCCCGCAGCTTCCGGGAAGCGGTGCAACAGCGAGGTCATCCACCAGGAAAAGCGCTCGGCCTTCCAGACGCGGGCCAGCGCGCGCCGGCTGTAGTGGTCCACCTCGCCCGGCCGGCCGGCGTAGAAGCCCTGCAGCGCCTGCCACAGATAGCCGACGTCGCTGGCGGCCAGGTTCAGACCCTTGGCACCGGTGGGCGGCACGATGTGGCCGGCGTCGCCCACCAGCATCAGCCGGCCGAAGCGCAATGGTTCGGCCACGAAGCTGCGCAGCGGCGCCATGCTTTTCTCGATCGACGGGCCGGTGACCAGCTGTGCCGCCGTGTCGGCCGGCAGGCGGGCCCGCAATTCAGCCCAGAAGGCGTCGTCGGTCCAGTGTTCGAGCTTGGCATCCAGGCTGCACTGCAGGTAGTAGCGGCTGCGCAGCTTGCTGCGCTGGCTGCACAGCGCAAAGCCGCGGTGATGGTGCACGTAGATCAGCTCGCCGCTCACCGGCGGCACGTCGGCCAGCACGCCCAGCCAGCCGAAGGGGTAGACCTTGTCGTGCAACGTGATCGCGCCGGTCGGCACGCTGGGCCGGCACACGCCGTGGAAGCCGTCGCAGCCGGCGATGAAGTCGGCTTGCACGGTCTGGCGCAGGCCGTCCTTGGCATAGGTGACGCTGGGGTGGGCGGTGTCGAAACCGTGCACCGCCACCGCATCGGCCGCGTAGACCGTAGGCAGCCCGGCGGCGCTGCGCGCGGCCATCAGGTCGCGCGTGACCTCGGTCTGGCCATAGACCATCACCCGCTTGCCGGTCAGGCCGAACAGATCAATGCGGTGGCGCTGGTCGTCGAAGCACAGCTCCACACCGTCGTGCGGCAGGCCCTCGGTGTCCATGCGCGCGGCCACGCCGGCCTCGCGCAGCAGGTCGACCGTGGTCTGCTCCAGCACGCCGGCGCGGATGCGGCCCAGCACATGGTCGCCGCTGTGCTGCTCGATCACGGTGTTGGCGATGCCGCACTTGGCGAGCAGCTGGCCGAGCAGCAGTCCCGCAGGGCCGGCGCCGACGATGGCAACCTGGGTCTTCATGGCGGGTATCCGGTAGGTCTTGACAGGCGTCAAGCTTAGGCGCTGACGCATGCCGGCTCAAGGCACGCAGCGCGCCAACATTTGCACAATTCGACCATGCGTGTTTCCGGCGCTGGTGCCGCACGGCTCCGTGTGCGCGCCCGACATCGGCGCCAGGGTGGTCACGGCGCTGGTGCAGCACCTGGCATGGCTGCTGCCCGGCACGCCGGCGCCGGGCGCAGCCGGGCACCGGCGGGGCCTTGTGCGATCCGTCACGGCGCAGCGGCACGGTTCAAGTTCTGGTGGCTGCCTGCCGAAAGTCAGGCCATGCGGGCTGCTTGTCCGTGCCCCTGATCCTTGCTGGAAGACCACAGGCCATGTCGCAGACGGTTGTCATCGAAGACTTGCAAATCGGGATGTTCGTGCACCTCGACCTGGGCTGGTGGGCGCATCCGTTTGCGCTGTCGAGCTTCCTGATCACCAGCCCGGACCAGATCACCACCATCCGCGGCCTGGGCCTGCAGCAACTGCGCTGGAGCCCCGAGAAGAGCCGGCTGGCCGAGCCGCCGCAGCCCCCGGGCGATGGGCGCGACGGCGACGCCATCGTGGTCGGCACGCGCCCCGAGCCGCTGGACGACGGCGCGCCCGCACCGGCGACCGAGGCCTTGCCTGCCGCCGCCGGTGCGGCGGCTGACGGCACCAACACCGCTGCCAACAACGCCGCCAACAACGCACCCTGGGGGCCGGCCGCGCCCGGCCCCCAGGCAGCGCGCCTGCACGCGCTGGCCCAGCAGCATGCCGCGCGAGACCTCTGCGAGCGGCAGTACAGCGAGGCCGGCCGCGCCTGGCATGCGGCGCAGCGCCTGGTGCCGCGCTCGCCCGAGCAGGCGCGCGACGTGACCGAGGGCCTGACCCGCGCGCTGCTCGACAAGCTGATGATCGACCGCGAGATGTGTGTGCGGGTCATCAGCGACGCCGGTGGTGACCGTGTGGCGGGCCATGCCTTGAACGTGGCCGTCATCGCCCTGCTGATGGGTCGGGTCTTCGGCTTCGGCGAGGACGAGCTGCTGGACCTGGGCGTGGGTGCGCTGCTGCATGACGTCGGCAAGCTGGAGCTGCCCGACCGCGTGCGCCACGCCGACCCCGCGCTGAACCCGCGTGAACTGCAGGCCTACCGCGCGCATGTGGGCCTGGGCGTGGCCCTGGGCGAGCGCATGGGCCTGCGCGAAGGCGCGCTGGCGGTGCTGGCCCAGCACCATGAGATGGCCGACGGCAGCGGCTTCCCGGCCCGGCTGAACCTGGACCGCATGGCCATCGGTGCGCGTATCGTTTCACTGATCAACCGCTACGACAACCTCTGCAACCCGGCCCAGGTGGCTGCCGCGCTGACGCCGCATGAAGCGCTGTCGCTGATCTTTGCCCAGACCCGCACCAAGTTCGACGCCACCATGCTGAACGCCTTCATCCGCATGATGGGGGTGTATCCGCCGGGCTCGCTGGTGCAGCTGACCGACGACCGCTACGCCACCGTGGTCAGCTGCAATTCGAGCCGGCCGCTCAAACCGCGGGTGCTGGTGTGCGACACCAAGGTGCCGGTCGAAGACGCCCTGCTGCTGAACCTGGACGGCTGCAGCGACCTGGGCATCCGCCGCAGCCTGAAGGCCACCCAGCTGCCCGCCGCTGCGCGTGACTACCTGTCACCGCACCAGCGCATGGTGTATTTCTTCGAGCCCGTGGCGGCAGACGCCGCCGACCAAGCCGAGGCGATGGCCGCGTGAACCTGCCACCCATCCCAGACGCGCTGGCGGGCTGGCGCGCACTGCTCGACGCGCTGGGCGAACCGGCCTGGCTGGTGGAGGCTCGCGCCCTGCAGGTGCTGGCCATCAACGCCGAGGCCCTGGCCCTGCTGGGGCTGGCCGAGCCTGCCGTGCTCGGCCAGGCGGCCGATGGCCTGATCGCCACACCCGAAGATCTGGCCTATTGGGACGAAGCCCGCGCTGCGGCTGACCAGCCCAGCGGGCAGGGCCCGGGGCCCATGCTGTCGGACACCACGCTGGTCGATGCTGGCGGCCGGCTGGTGCAGGTGACGCGGCGCATCCGTGCACTCGGCCCGGCCGACGCCGCACCGCAGGCCTACCTGGTGGTGGTGCACGACCGCAGCGCCGCCCAGCGCGAGGTCGATGCACGCGAACTGCTGCTCTCGGAGCTGCAGGCCACACTGGAATCCACCGCCGACGGCATTCTTGTGACCGACCTGGCCGGTCGCATCCGTGCCTTCAACCGCCGCTTTGCGCAGATCTGGGGCCTGCCCGAGAGCCTGCTGACCGAGCGGCAGGACGACGCCGTCTACGACTGGATGCGCCGCAGCGTGGTCGACCCTGCGGGCTACACCCGGCGCCTGGCCCAGATCCAAGAGGCCACGCTGCTGCAGGCCAGTGAGCGCATCAGCCTGCATTCGGGCCAGGTGATCGAGCGCGTGACCCAGCCGCAGAACTGCCGCGGCCGGCCCTGCGGGCGGGTGTGGTCGTTCCGCGACCACACCGAACTGGTCAGTGCCGGCCAGCGCATCGAGGCGCTGTCGAGCACCGATGCGCTGACCGGCCTGTACAACCGCCGGCAGATGGTCGGGGCCATCACCGAGGCGATCCGCCAGGCGCGGCGCAGTGCCGGCACGCTGGCCCTGCTGCTGCTGGACCTGGACCGCTTCAAGCAGATCAACGACAGCCTGGGCCATGCGGTGGGCGACCGGGTGCTGCTCGATTGCGCCGACCGCCTGAAGACCTGCCTGCGCCAGGGCGATGTGGTGGCCCGCATGGGCGGCGACCAGTTCGCGTTGCTGGTGCACGAGGCCGACAGCCGCGGCGCCGAGGCCACCGCCCGGCGCGTGCTGGACGCCGTGTCGCACCCCTGCTCGGTGGAGGGCATGCAGTTCACCCTCACTTGCAGCGTGGGCCTGGCCTTGTTCCCGGCCGACGGCAGCGACGCCGAGCTGCTGGTGCGGCATGCCGAATCGGCGATGCAGCGCGCCAAGCAGGGCGGGCGTGGCTGCTTCCGCTTCCACCAGGCCTACCAGGACGCCGACATGCGCCAGCGCATGCGGCTGGACCATGCCATGCGCCAGGCCCTGGCCAGCCAGCGCTTCCGGCTGCATTACCAGCCGCAGATCGACTTGAAGACCGGCCATGTGGTGGGCGCCGAGGCGCTGATCCGCTGGCGCGACCCGGAACTGGGCGAAGTCTCGCCAGGGCAGTTCATCCCGGTGGCCGAGGAGACCGGCTTCATCATCGCCATCGGCGACTGGGTGCTGGAGCAGGCGGTGCGCCAGGCCGCGCGCTGGCGCGATACCGGCTTTGTCATGCCGGTGTCGGTCAATGTCTCGGCGCTGCAGTTCCAGCAGGCCGACTTCATCGAGCGGGTGGCCGCCGTGCTGCGTGAGCATCAGCTGGCCGGCGAGTTGCTGGAGCTGGAGCTGACCGAGTCGATCCTGGTGCATGACGCCAACGAGGCACTGGCGCGGCTGAGCCAGCTGTCGCAGCTCGGTGTGCGCCTGGCGATCGACGACTTCGGCACCGGCTACTCCAGCCTGGCCTATCTGAAGCGCTTTCCGATCGACCGGCTGAAGATCGACCGCAGCTTCGTCAAGGGCCTGCCGGGCGACGAGAGTGACGGTGCGATCGTGCGTGCCATCGTGCAGCTGGCCCAGGCCCTGGCGATGACAGTCATCGCCGAAGGCGTGGAGACCGAGCCGCAGCGCGCCTTCCTGCTGGAGCTGGGCTGCAACGAGTTCCAGGGCTTCTTGTACGCGCCGGCGCTGGACGCATTGAGCTTCGAGGAGCGGGTGCGCCCGGCCCGCAGTGGCCGCGGCCGGCCGCAGCTGAGCCTGGTGGTGCGCTGAGCCTGGGGCTGCGCCAGGGCCGTTGCTGCGCCGGTGCCGCGCTGTCCGGGCACGGGTGCACAATCAATCTTTGTCCCGCCCGATCGGGGTTGAGGCAGCGATGATCTACAAATTCAAGAGCAAGGCCAGCGGCGACATCATCATGGTGGCCGCCACCGGTGACACACTGCTGCGCGCCATCGGCCGCGAACCCGTCCCGAAGGGCATCATCGCCGTGGCAGACATGCCGGCGGCCATCGCCGCCATCGAACAAGCCGTGCTGGCCGACGAAGCCGCCCGCGCCGAAGCCGAGCGTGAGGCCGCTGCCCGCGGCGAGCGCCTGCCCCCGCGGGAGGGCGTGGCACTGCGCCAGCGGCTGTGGCCGATGCAAGACATGCTCAAGCGCGCGGGCGCTGCCAGTGAACCGGTGGTGTGGGGCGTCTAGCCGACCTGCCGGAACCCGGTCGATGAAGATCTGGAGTGATGCCTGGAGCAACGGCGAAGCGATTCCGTCGCGGTTCGCTGCTGGCCGCCTGACCGACACCGGGGTGGCCTTCTCCGACAACCTGAGCCCGCCGCTGGCCTGGACCGACCTGCCTGCCGGCACCCGCTCACTGGTGCTGGTGTGCCACGACTTCGACGTGCCCAGCCGCGCCGACGATGTGAACCGGCCCGACCGCGAAGTGCCTGCCGATCTGCCGAGGGTGGATTTTTTCCATTGGTTGTTGGTCGATCTGCAGCCCACCGTGACCGGCCTGGCCGAGGGCCAGTGGAGCCGGTGCTTCACCCCGCGCGGCAAGCCCGGCCCGGCCACCGACGGCCCGGCGCGCCAGGGCCTGAACGACTACACCCGCTGGTTTGCCGACGACCCGGCCCACGGCGGCCGCTATTTCGGCTATGACGGCCCGTTCCCGCCGTTCAATGACTCGCTGGTGCACCACTACCTGTTCGCGCTGTATGCGCTGGACGTGCCCCGCCTGGCAGTGCAGGGCGACTTCACTGGCGCCCAGGTGCGCGCAGCGCTGGCCGGCCATGTGCTGGCTGCGGCCACGCTGTCGGGCACCTACACGCTGAACCGGCGCCTGCGCGCGGCCTGACAGCCCGATGCAGGCCACCCGCCTGGTCGCCATCCGCCACGGCGAGACGGCCTGGAACGCCGAAGGCCGGCTGCAAGGCCACCAGGACATCCCGCTGAACCCGCTGGGCCTGCGCCAGGCGGCAAGCCTGGCCGCTGCGCTCGCCGACGAAGGCCTGGCGGCCGTGGTGGCGAGTGATCTGCAGCGTGCCTGGCAGACCGGCGCAGCGCTGGCCGCCGGGCTGGGGCTGCCGCTGCAGGCCGAGCCCGGCCTGCGCGAGCGCTGCTTCGGCCTGCTCGAAGGCCAGACCCATGCCGAGATCGAGGCCCGCTGGCCCGACCATGCGCGCCGCTTGCGCCAGCGCGAGCCGGGCTTTGCACCCGCCGGCGGCGAGAGCCTGGTGGACTTCCGGGCGCGCTGCCTGGCCACGGTGGACCGGCTGGCGGCCGCGTTTGCCGGCCAGACGATCGCGCTGGTGTGCCACGGCGGTGTGCTCGACGGGCTGTACCGCGCCGCCACCCATGTGGCGCTGGACCGGCCGCGCAGCTGGCCGCTGGGCAACGCCAGCATCAACCGGCTGCTGCACACGCCGCAGGGCCTGGCGCTGGTGGGCTGGAACGACAGTGCCCACCTCGACGGCATCGTGGCCGACGACATGCCCGCCTGAAGGCGGGCGAGGCTGACGCAGGCGGCAGCGCAGTGCCGCCCGCAGCAGGGCCCGGCAGAAGGGGCTGGGCGGGGCGACGCGGCGCTTGATCGGGGCCGCCCCACCGCACCTGCACAAGTTTGCACGATTGACACAAAGCGTTACCGGCTGGTGGGCTTGGGTTGTGGCGCCGTGCTGCCGATAACAACGTTGTCGAGGCCCTCCATGCACAACCTGTCCACCCTGCGCCCCCTGCCCGCCCTGCGGCGCTTTGGCTTCACCCTGGTCGAATTGATGATCACGCTGGCCGTGCTGGTGGTGCTGCTGGCGGTGACCGTGCCATCGATGCAGGAGTTCACAGCGAACAACCAGCTGGTGGCCACCAAGTCGAACTTTGCCGCCGCGCTGGCCCTGGCCCGCACCGAAGCGGCCAAACGTGGCCGGGTGGTGGTGCTGCAGGCGCTGGGCAGCGGCCCCGTCGGCAATGAATTCGCCAACGGCTGGGAAATTGTGGTCGACGACGACGGCAACGGCACCGTGGCCAGCACCGAGACGCGGGTGCGCAAGAACGCCGTCGTGCTGGAGAAGATCAAGCTCGGTGGCGATGCGAGCGTGGCCTTCCGCGCCAGTGGCGCCCTGGTGGGCACCACCGCCCAGCTCTACACCCTGTGCCGCGCCAGCGGCGGCACCCGCGGCTACAGCATCACCGTGATGCCCAGCGGCACCACCGACGTGGTCGGCATCAACACCTGCACGCCATGACACTGCACCCGCACCTGCTGCCGCCCCGCAGCCGCCGCCCGCGGCGGCGTGGCATTGCGCTGATGGAGGCGATGATCGCCATCCTGCTGCTGTCCATCGGTGCGCTGGGCTATGCAGCGCTGCAGATCAAGGGGCTGTCGGCATCCAGCAGCTCGATGTGGCGCAGCAAGGCCGGCAACCTGGCCTACGAGATGGCCGACCGCATGCGCGCCAACCGCGCCGGTGCGGTGGCCGGCGCCTACAACGCGCTGGCTGCGCCGCAGGTGGTGACCGACTGTGGCGCCGCTGCCGATTGTTCGCCGGCGCGCATGGCCCAGCTCGACCATGCCCAATGGAACGCCACCTTGGCCAATGAGCTGCCCGGGGGCAGCGGCGTGGTCTGCCTGGACACCACACCGGACGACGGCACGGCTGCGGCCACCGCCTGTGATGGCGCCGGCACGATGCTGGCGGTCAAGGTGTTCTGGAGCGAGCGCGGAGTGCCCTCGCGCCAGGTGCTGGCGGTGCGGCCATGATGCGGCGCGCAGCCATGTGTGGCATGACCCTGGTCGAGCTGATGGTCGGCCTGGCGATCGGCCTGTTCCTGGTGGCGGTGATGAGCACCATGTACCTAGGCAGCCGCAACACCTTCGTGGCGCAGGAGTCGGGCGCGCGGCTGCAGGAGAACGGCCGCTTCGCGATGGACACCATCGCCAACGACCTGCGCATGTCGGGCTTTCGCGGTTGCATGCCGGTGATGCCCACCGGCAACAGCGTGGCACCGCTGGCCATCGGTGCGGTCGACAACAGCCTGGCCACGCCGACCGACCTGCGCTACAACTTCAACGAACCGATCTGGGGTTCACGCAACACCGGTGCGGCCTGGTCGCCCGCGCTGGCGGCCCCGGTCGATGGCCTGGGCGCCGCAGCGGCCGGCGACATCCTGCTGGTGCGTCGGCCTGCGGGCGTGGCCTGGGCCCTGGTGGCCGAAATGCCCGGCCGCGCTGCCGCGCTGACGATCACGCCCACCGCCAACTTTCAGCGTGGTGATCTGCTGATGGTGGCCGATTGCGCCGGTGCGTCGATGCTGCAGGCCACCAACGTCGGGCCAGGTGCGGCCGGCAGCATCCAGCATGTGGCGGGCGCCGGCGGCGTGGTGCCCGGTGTGTCCACCGGCAACCTGGCGCGCACCTATTCCAATGACGCACGCGTCTGGCGCATGCAGACCCGCATCTACTACCTGGCCGAAAGCGCCCGGCGCACCGGCGAGACCGCGCTGTGGCTGCGGGTCAGTCCGGCCTACGACGGCGAGGCGCAGACCAGCGAACTGGTCACCGGCGTGGAGCGCATGGCAGTGACCTACGGCGTCGACAACGATGGCCTGGACGGCGCGGGCAACCTGTCGGCCAACCGCTTCTTCACCGCCGAACAGGTGACCAACTGGGGCCAGGTGGTCAGCGCCCGGGTGGAGATGGTGCTGACCGGCGCCGGTGACAGCC
>JBBRJU010000018.1:0-12904 GCA_038218895.1 Burkholderiales bacterium | reverse complement strand
GGTGAAGCTGGGCCCGGCGCTGGACGCGCTGATCCGCCACCGCGCCCGTGTGGTGGGCGTGGCCAACGGCCAGCGGGTGCCTGAGGACTGGCACCGCCTGTCGGCCCAGGCCCTGGTGCAGCGTGCGCTGCGTGGCGGCGGCACTGCCGCCTGGAAGCTGGACGCGACCGAGGTCAACCTGGTTTTTGCCGCCATCCACGGCGCCGGTTATCCGGCAACCGCTGCGGGGCAGGGCGTCTCGCTGCCCGCCTGATGCAAGCGATGCCAGCGATGCCAGCGATGCCACAAGCGCGCCGGTAGAACGCCGCCAGAACCTCAACCCAGGCCAGACCCCGCCAGACCCACGCCAGACGCACGCCAGACGAACCCCTCAACTTGCATCCATCCATGCCCGCCCAGCCCCATCGCCGCAATGCCATCCCGCAGGACCAGGCCCACGGTCTGCGCCAGCTGTTTGCCGGCCAGGATTTGTGCTTCCTGCCGCTGGTGCACAACCCGCACGTGCCGGGCACCGGCGCGGTGATGGAGCGCCTGTGCGCCGCGCTGGCCGAGCTGGGCCGGCGCACGCTGGTGGTGGACGCGGCCGATTCGGCATCACCCGCCCACCAGCTGGCCACGGTCGACCTGGCGGCCTGCATCGAACGCTTGTCGCCCCAGGTGGCCTATCTGGCCGCTGGCGGCCTGCCGATGCACTACCTGGACAGCCGCGCCACGCTGGCCCGTTTCATCGAGGCACTGCGGGGCGCTGCCACGGCGGTGCAGGCTGACGTGGTGCTGCTGCATGCGGGCGCGCTGGACTTGCGGCGCATGTTTGCCGGCACCGCGCCGCGCCCGCTGCTGCTGGCCGGCAACCGGCCCGACAGCCTGACCCATGCCTACACCTCGATGAAGCTGCTGACGCAGCGCCTGGGCGCACTGGCCTATGACCTGGTGGTGGCCGGCGACGTGAGCGCGCGCCGGGCTGGCCGCATGGGCGACCGCCTGGCCGACTGCGCCGACCATTTCCTGGGCGCTGCGCTGCGCCAGGTGGCGGTGGTCGACCCGTTGCTGCCCGCGCAGGCGCCGCTGACGGCCGACCTGCGTGCCCTGGTGGCCGACCGCATGACCCTGATCGCCAGCGGCCCGGCAGCCAATGCGCTGGCTGCCTTGCCTGCCTTTCCACCTGTGCGTTCCCCCGCACGCCGGCCCGCGCCCGCCGGCCACTTGAATTGAAATGTCCGGAGCATGATGACCATGTACACCGCCAAGGGCCGCCTCGACGCCAACGCGTTGCTGAAGCAATACAGCCCGCTGGTGCGACGGCTGGCCCACCAGATGATCGCCAAATTGCCAGCCAATGTGGAGCTGGACGATCTGATCCAGGTCGGCATGATCGGCCTGTCGGACGCGCTGACCCGCTTCGACTCCGCCCACGGCGTGCAGTTCGAGACCTTCGCCACCCAGCGCATCCGCGGTGCCATGCTCGACGAGCTGCGCGGCAACGACTGGATGAGCCGCGGCGACCGGCGCCAGCAGCGCAGCATCGAAAGCGCGGTGCACAAGCTGGAGCAGAAGCTGGGGCGCGCGCCGCATGAAAGCGAAATCGCCGCCGAAATGGGCCTCGGCCTTGCCGACTACCAGGAGCTGCTGGGCAAGGTACGTGGCACCCAGCTGGTGCACCTGGAGGACATGACCGGCGACGAGGGCGACGACGACTTTCTCGACCGCCATGTCGCCGACGACGATGTCAACCCGCTGGCCATGCTGCAGGACCGGCGCATGCGCGAGGCGCTGGTCGAGGCCATCAAACACCTGCCCGAGCGCGAGCAGTACGTGATGAGCATGTACTACGAACACGACATGAACCTGAAGGAGATTGCCGCCGTGCTGAAGGTGACCGAAAGCCGGATCTGCCAGCTGCACAGCCAGAGCATCGCCCGCCTGCGCAGCAAGCTGCGCGCCTGGTGACGGAGCACCGATACCGCAGCCACAGGGTTGTCGACCACCAGCACGCCAAGGCAACAAGGCGCTCAAGTCGGCGCCGGGCCGGCCGATAGCCCCAGCCACTGCCCTTTGCATGGCAGCGCTGTGCGGCCCGACCGGTGCCGGCCCGCTGCCTGGCCTGCCTGATGTCAACCACCCTGGATCTGCCAGCGCCAGCCGGCCCGCCACAGCGGCCCGCCGGCGCCACCACGCCCGGCCTGCTGGAGGCGCTGCGCCGCTGCGCGCTGTGCCAGCACCCGGTGGTGCTGACGGCCCAGCCCGATGCGCGCTGCCCGGCCTGCCACAGCCCGCTGGGCGCCTTGCCCGGCCACGACAGCGCCGCGCCTGATCTGGCCGGCCGCCGCAGTGCGGTGCGCCGCGACCAGAGCCATGTCGCGCTGGTCCATGTCGGCTGGCCGTCGCCGCCGGTGGCGGTGCGCTGGCGCGACCTGTCGCTCACCGGCCTGAGCCTGTATGTGCCGATGTCGGTGCCCGCAGGCCAGCGCCTGCGCCTGATCGACAGCGCCATCGACGGCGTGGCCGAGGTGGTGCGCTGCCGCCCGCAGGGCCGGGTGCACGTGCTGCATGCCCGGCTGCTGACAGCCCAGCTGCTGCAGGCCACCGGTGTGTTCATCTCCACCACAGCCTAGTTTGGTGGTGGCCGTGTGGCATCATGCGCGGCCCTGCCCAGACGGCTGCCAGCGCGGCCGGAGCGACCCCTGATGGACCTGAAACTGCCGATCACGATCCACGACGAACTGAACGAAGAGGTGATTGAATCCACCGGCGTTCTCGACCTGGCCAGCGGCGAGATCCGCGACGTCAAGTACGTCGACTTCGACGTCGAGACCGAAGGCTTCCCGGCCGAAAGCCAGGACTATGACTTCACCTGCGGCACGCTGAGCAACGGCAGCAAGGATGTGGAGTTCCGCATCGAGGTGGACGTGGTCGGCCGCAAGTACAGCATCACACCCAGCGAACTGCTCGAGCTCAAGGGCCGTGCAGCCAAGCTGTTTTCGGCCCCGCCCGGCGGGCACCCGCCGCCAGAACCGCCGCGCCGCGGTCGCCGATAGGCGACAGGGCTGCCAGGCTGCCAGGCGACAAGGCTGTCGCGCTGCCAGGCGACAAGGCTGTCGCGCCACCAGGCGTCGAGGCTGTCATGCCGCTGTCGTCATGCGTGCATAAACTGCATGGCATGACTTCTGCCTCAGCCCAGCCGGGTGTCCTGCCCGCCCTGCTCAACCGCGAGCGGGCGATCCTGGAATTCAACCGGCGGGTGCTGGCCCAGGCCAGCCGCACCGACGTGCCGCTGCTGGAGCGGCTGCGCTACATCACCATCGTGTCGTCGAACATGGACGAATTTTTCGAGGTGCGCTTCGCCGATGCCATCGGTGCCATGCGCGAGGCCATGAAGAGCCCCGGCGCCCAGACCGACCCGCAGCGCGACGACTTGCGCGCGGTGGCCCAGCAGGCCCACGCGCTGATCGACCAGAAGTACAGCGTGTTCAACGACGCGCTGATGCCTGCGCTGCAGCAGCAGGGCATCTTCATCTTCAACCATGCCGAGCGCGGCCCGGCACAGCGCGCCTGGGTGGCGCGGTTCTTCCAGCGTGATGTGCAGCCGTTGCTGCTGCCGATCGGGCTGGACCCGGCCCATCCATTCCCGCTGGTGGCCAACAAGAGCCTGAACTTCATTGTCAAGCTCGGTGGGCAGGATGCCTTCGGCCGCGAAAACTCGATTGCCATCGTCAAGGTGCCGCGCGCGCTGCCGCGGGTCATTCGTCTGCCGGCAGAGGTGTGTGCGCCGGGCACCCAGGGCTTCGTGCTGCTGACCAGCGTGATCCGCGCGCACCTGCAAGACCTGTTCGGCGGTCGCCCGGTGGAAAGCTTCTCGCAGTTCCGTGTCACCCGCGATTCAGACCTGGAGGTGGACGAAGAAGACGCGGCCAACCTGCGCCAGGCGCTGCGGCGGGGCTTGTCCACCCGGCACTTCGGGGAGGCCATCCGGCTGGAGATGGTGGCCAGCTGCCCCGAGCCGCTGTGGCGCTTTTTGCTGCAGCAGTTCGATCTACCCGAGGCCGCGCTGTACCTGGTCAACGGGCCGGTGAACCTGGTGCGCCTGAACCAGCTGATCGACCAGGCCGACGCGCCGGCGCTGCGTTTTGTGCCGCTGGTGCCCAGCTGGCCCACCGCCGACCTGCCGCTGGGCGGCGATGTGTTCGCCCGCCTGCAGCAGGGCGACCTGCTGCTGCACCACCCGTTCCAGACCTTTGATGTGGTGGTCGAATTCTTGCGCCAGGCGGTGTTCGACCCCGCCGTGCTGGCCATCAAGCAGACCATCTACCGCACCGGCAGCCAGTCGGTGCTGGTCGAGTTGCTGATCGAGGCCGCCCGCCGCGGCAAGGATGTGTGCGTGGTGGTCGAGTTGAAGGCCCGCTTCGACGAAGAGGCCAACATCAACTGGGCCGAGCGGCTCGAGGCCGTGGGCGCGCAGGTGGTCTACGGCATCGTCGGTTTCAAGACCCATGCCAAGCTGCTGCTGATCACCCGCCGCGAGCCGGGCGCGCGCGGCCAGGGGGTGCTGCGCCGCTATGCGCACCTGTCCACCGGCAACTACAACCCCAGCACCGCCCGGCTCTACACCGACGTGGGCATGCTCACCGCCGACCCGCATCTCACCGCCGATGCCGACGCAGTGTTCCACCAGCTGGCCAGCCTGACCAAGGTGCGCGTCCCGCGCCACCTGCTGACGGCGCCGTTTGCGCTGCACCGCCGCCTGGTGGCCCACATTGACCAGGTGGCCGACGCTGCCCGCGCTGGCCGACCGGCACGCATCGTTGCCAAGTTCAATTCCCTGACCGAGCCGTTGATGATCGATGCGCTGGTGCGTGCCGGCCAGGCCGGCGCCGAGATCGACCTGGTGATCCGCGGCGCCTGCATGTTGGCGCCGGGCATCCCGGGGGTGACCGACCGCATCCGGGTGCGGTCGGTGGTGGGGCGCTTTCTCGAGCACACCCGGGTGCTGTACTTCCGCTGGGGCCCGGGCGACGACGACACTGTGCTGTACCTGTCATCGGCTGACTGGATGGCCCGCAACATGTTCCGCCGCATCGAGGTGGCCTGGCCGGTGCGCGATGCCGCGCTGCGCCAGCGCCTGATCGATGAATGTCTGGTGCCCTATCTGCATGACCGCTGCGACACCTGGCTGCAAGCCAGCGACGGCAGCTACACCCGCCCCGCCGTGGACGGCCCCAGTGCGCAGGCTGCGCTGGCGGCCCGCTACATGGCGCCGGCAGCTTGAAGGCGGTGGTGATGGACCTGATCCTGTGGCGCCATGCCGAAGCGCGTGATCTGCCTGAAGACGCGCCCTTCGACGCTGCGGCTGACCTGGCCCGGCCGCTGACCCCGCGTGGTGACAAGCAGGCCCAGCGCATCGCCGAGTGGCTGAACCGCTGTCTGCCGGAAACCACCAAGGTGCTGGTCAGCCCGGCCCTGCGCACGCGCCAGACCGCCGAGGCCCTGGGCCGCAAGATGCGCACAGTGGATGCGCTGGCGCCTGGCGCCAGCCACACCCAGGCGCTCGCCGCCGCGCGCTGGCCCGACAGCCGCGAGCCGGTGCTGCTGGTGGGCCACCAGCCGATGCTGGGCCAGCTGGCGGGCTATCTGATGGGCGGCCCGGCCACGCTGGACGGGCCTGCCTGGGCGGTGCGCAAGGGCGCGGTGTGGTGGCTGCGCCACCGGATGCGCGGCGGCGTGGCCGAGGTGGTGCTGGTGTCGGTGCGCACGCCCGACAAGCTGTAGCGGCGCTGCGGCGCTGCGGCGCTGCGTCAGCCGGGTTCCAGCACCAGGCGCGGCTGCTCTTGCCGGGCCCAGGCTTCGGATTCCTCACGCAGCAGGTGCAGAGTGCGGGGGTGGCGGTCGGCCCAGGCCTCGCGGAAGCCCAGCCGTGCCAGCTTGCCGTCACGCCGCAGCCGCAGCGCCTTGCTGTCGACCAGCCCGCGCGCATGGCACTTGATGGCCGCCAGCCGCAATGCCAGCACCTGCCAGGCAAAGCGCTCACTGCAAAGTTGCGCCTCGATCTTGCGCAGCCCGCCGCGCTGGCCCAGCACCAGGTCGGCCATGCGTCGCTGCTGGCTCTGCGAAAAGCCCGGCGCATCCACATGGCCCAGCAGATAGGCACTGTGGCGGTGGTGGTCGTGGTGCGACACCATCAGGCCGATTTCATGCAGATCACAGGCCCAGCCCAGCTCACGCAGTGCTTCACCGTCATCGGCGTCGCCCAGTGCCGGCAGGGCGTTGCGCAGCAGGGCCAGCGCCACGCTGCGCACCCGGTGGGCCTGCTCGGTGTCGATACCGAAGCGGGCCTGCAGGGCGGCCACCGATTGGTCGCGCACATCGCCACCGTGGGCCTGGCGGCGCGCTGCATGGCGCTCATGCAGGTCGATCACCACACCCTGGCGCAGCGCGCCCTTGGCAGGCTTGAGCGCGGTGATGCCGAAATGGGTGGCCAGCGTGTACAACAGCGCCAGCCCGCCGCCGATGATGGCCTTGCGGTCTTCGCGCAGCGACGGCAGGTTGAGCTTGTCTGCACTGCCCGCCGCCAGGCACTGGTCGATGCACCAGCGCAGGCCGTCGGGTGTGATGGTGCCGTCGGTCAGCCCGGCAGCCTGCAGGATCTGCGACACCGCGCCGGCGGTGCCCGACGACCCCAGCGCCTCCTGCCACAGGTGGGGGGCAAACAGCGTCAGGGCCTCTTCCAGTTCGGCACCCGCAGCGACCTGCGCATCTCGGAAGCGCTGGTCGTTGAACACGCCGTCGGGAAACCAGCGCATCGACAGGCTGACGCTGCCCACCTTGAAGGATTCCACCACCCGTGCGGCGCGGCCCTGGCCCAGGATCATCTCGGTGCTGCGACCACCGATGTCGATCACCAGCCGCTCGACAGGGCTGGGCTGCAGGAACGAGACGCCAGCGTAGATCAGCCGCGCTTCCTCTCGCCCGGAGATCACTTCCACCGGGTGGCCCAGCGCGGCCTCGGCCCGCACCAGGAAGGCGTCACGGTTGCGTGCCTCGCGCAGCGTCTGCGTCGCCACCGCCCGCACTTGTGACGATTCGAAGCCCTGCAGCCGCGTGGCGAACTGGCGCAGGCAATCCAGCCCGCGCTGGGCGGCGGCTTCGGTCAGGTAGCCGTTGGTGTCGAGCCCGCCACCCAGGCGCACGGTTTCCTTCAGGTAGGCCATGCGGCGGTAGCGGCCTTGCTGCAGGTGTGCCAGTTCCAGCCGGAAGCTGTTGGAGCCGATGTCGATGACCGCCAGGGGGGCGGCGGCGCTGGGGGTGCCGCTGTGAGAGCGCTGGGACATGATGGCCGGCATGCTACCGGGGTTTGCCCGCATGCCCGCCGGCGCCGCTGCGCAGCCGCCAGAATGTGGGCGCCGTTGGCAACCTTTTGACTCCCGGAGATCGCATCATGTTGCAACAAGAGCTCGACAGCCTCACCCCCAGCCGTGACTTCAGCCGACGCGACTTTGTGCGCACATCGGTCGGCACGGGTTTCGCGGCGGCCGTGCTGCCGGTGATGGCGCAGACCATCATCACCACCGACACCGCCGGGCTGGTGGCCGGCGAGGTCACCATCCCGGTGGGTGATTTCAAGCTGCCGGCCTACCGCGCCGCACCGGCGGGCGTGGCCAACGCCCCGGTGGTGCTGGTGGTCAGCGAGATCTTCGGCGTGCATGCGTACATTGCCGACGTGGCTCGGCGCTTCGCCAAGGCGGGCTACTTCGCCATCGCGCCGGAAATGTTCGTGCGCCAGGGCGACGCCGGCAGCTACAGCGAGATCGCCAAGCTCGTTGCCGAGGTCATCGCCAAGGTGCCCGATGCCCAGGCGCTGACCGACCTGGATGCATGCCTGGCCTGGGCCAAGGGGCAGGGCGCCGACACCGGCCGCACGGGGGTCACCGGCTTCTGCTGGGGCGGACGCATCACCTGGCTGTACAGCGCCCACAACCCGGCCGTGAAGGCCGGCGTGGCCTGGTATGGCCGCCTGGTGGGTGCAGCGTCGGCATTGACGCCGGCCCACCCGGTCGACCTGGCCGGCAAGCTCAACGCTCCGGTGCTGGGGCTGTATGGCGGCCAGGACAGCGGCATTCCGCTGGACACCGTGGACAGGATGAAGCTGGCACTCGCCGCCGGGTCACCGGCAGCGAAAAAATCAGAGTTTGTGGTGTACCCCGACGCGCCGCACGCCTTCCATGCCGACTACCGCCCCAGCTACCGCAAGGACGCTGCCGACGACGGCTGGAAGCGCTGCCTGGCCTGGTTCAAGGCCCATGGCGTGGCCTGATGAAGCCGACGGGGCCCGACCGGGGCCCGCGCCTCACTTGACCACCAGCACCGGCAGCGGGCTGTGGGTCAGCACCCGGCTGGTCTCGCTGCCGATCAGCAGTGCGGCCATGCCGCGCCGGCCATGCGAGGCCATCACGATCAGGTCGCAATCCTGCTGCTTGGCGAGGTCGAGAATCGCCTCCCAGGGATGCAGCGCCTCGACCGTCGACCCGCTGCAGGTGACGCCCGCTGCGCTGGCGGCGGCCATCACCGCCTTCACATGCTCGGCGGCGATGCGTTCCTGCGCGTCGTAGAACTCTTGTGGCGGCACCGGTTGCATCTCGGAGATGGCGCTGTACGGAAAGGGCTCCTTCACGCACAAGGTGGTCAGCGTGGCGCCCGCCAATTTGGCCAGGGCGACGGCGGTATCGATGGCCTTGACGGTGATGTCCGAACCATCGGTGGGAACAAGAATGCGCTTGTACATGGTGGGCTCCTGGGTCGTTGGGCAGCCGGTCGCAGTGGCTGGCGTCGGGCCAGTGTGCGTCAAGCCGCGCCGTTCGTCTTGTCCGACGTCAAGTCTTGCCCACACAGCACGCAAGCAGCGCGAACGGTCTGGATGGGTTGGCCGGCGCAGGCGTGTGCAGGGTCCACGTTCGGCTTGCGCGCAGCCGGCGTTGGGCCGTGTTTTACACGGCGTCAGCGGTCAGCAACTGGCTGCTCGAGCCTGGTGGATGGTTTGCGGAGGCGAAAAACCATATGCTATAGTGTGAGCTTCACTGCCGGGAGTGGTAGTTCAGTTGGTTAGAATACCGGCCTGTCACGCCGGGGGTCGCGGGTTCGAGTCCCGTCCACTCCGCCAAGCATCAAGCAAACACGGGCCCCAGCGGCCCGTTTTTCATTTCTACCCAAATCTTCATCCACATGCGTCGCCAAACGCCAGTGGTTGCCCGAATTGAAGCTCGCATGGTTGTGGTCCTGGTCATGGCCCTGATCCTGTCCTTGGCTAGACCCCGACCGTTTCGATGGCTGCACGACACAGCGGCAAAGCAAACGCCTCCAGACCGGCCACCGTCCCGGATGCAGCCGCAGCAGCACCTGTTTGCGCAGCGCTGGAATCGAACTCGTTAGGCAGGAAGATGTATTCAGCGCGCCTGACTGCACTGTCTTTCTGGGGCTGTTGGCGCGTGTCTTGAGCGCCGGGATCGCCGCTGAAGCGCTGGCGCCACGGGATCGCGAGCGGGCCGGCGCAGCGGTCGCGGTCGCAAACGCCGTACCGCTTGCCTACCTGACGCTGTCCGCCCGCAAGCAGGCCATGGCGCGTATCGGCCAGATCCGTAGCGGACTGGTGGAAGACGCGCTGGTGGTCGCTGCGGGTGTGACGATCGTGGCCCTGTCGATGCGGCCGAAACACGGTTAGCCGGTGCGCCTTGGTGCGCTGGCTGCAGGCTGGACGCCAAGTCAAGCGCGTGCGGCTGCAACGCGCTGAACTGGCGGCTTTCCCGGAGAGAGTCGCTTCGGGCGCATGGCGCCGATTGCGATTCGTGCGGACCTTGGCCTGTGCGCCGATGGCTGGTCATGCCGACAATGTGCCATGCACTTTCTCGTCAGCGCCCTGGGCAGCGCAGGTGACGTCCACCCGTTCATCGTGATCTCGAAGGCCCTGCAGTCGCGTGGCCATGACGTGCACATGATCGCACTGGCACCATTCCGAGAACGCATTGAACGCGCCGGCATTGCGTTCACGCCGCTGGGCACCGTTGAAGACTACCAGCGACTGGTGGGCCGCCCCGAGATGTGGCGCCCAGCCAGTGGCGCGCGGCTGCTCGTCAACGAACTGCTGCACCAATTGCCCGAGGCCCAAGGTTTGACGGCCGCGCTGGTTCGCCCCGGCGCCACGGTGCTGGTTGGCAGCACCCTGTCCTGGGCGACACGGCTCGTGCAAGAGCGGTTTGCATTGCCCGGCGCGACCATCCACCTGTCACCGTTCGTGCTGCCGTCTGCCAACCGCCCGCCGATCCTGCCCGGCGGCGTCGATCTCGCGCGGTGGCCAGCGTGGCTGGTGCGCGGGATGCAGTCTGGAGCCGAGCGTCTTGTCCTGGACCGCTGGATCGGGCCGCCCCTGAATCGGCTGCGTCGGGACCTGCGCTTGCCACCCGTCCAACATGTGCTGAGCCGCTGGATGCACTCGCCCGATCTCGTCATCGGTGCCTGGCCGGCCTGGTTCGCGCCGCCGCAAGCTGACTGGCCGCAACCGATCGAACTGATCGACTTCCCGCTATTCGACGAAGGCGGTGCCGGGCTGGACGACGCGTTGCGCGCCTTCCTCGCGGCCGGCGACGCGCCCATCGGCATCACACCGGGCTCAGCGATGGCACATGGTCAAGCATTCTTCGCACGCGCCATCGATGCCTGTGCTTCGATCAGGAAACGGGCGGTGCTGATCACGCCCTATGTCGATCAGCTTCCCCGGCGTCTGCCCATCGGCATGCACCACGTGGCGTGGGCGCCGTTCAGCCAACTGCTGCCCCGCCTTTCGGCGCTGGTTCACCATGGCGGCATCGGCACCAGCGCGCAGGCGCTCGCCGCAGGTGTCCCGCAACTGGTCGTGCCGTTTGCACATGACCAGTTCGACAATGCGGCGCGGCTCGAACGGCTCGGCGTCGCACGGGCGCTGCGCGTGTTGTCGCAGGACGCAGGCTGGCGCGCTGCGCTGCGCAGTCTCATCGACAATTCGGATGTGGTGGCTGCAGCAGGGCGATGCGCCGCACACATGGCGTCGAGCGCGGCGCCGGCAACGGCAATCGCCAACCGGCTCGAGCAACTCGGCCGCGACCGGCTCGGCAGTTGATCACGGACCGAACACGCAAGGGGTCGCGCGCGTTGCGCGGCGTGCGGCAATGGCGTCGCCAAGCGCTTTCACGGACAAGCGGCAACGCCGCAAAATGGCCACTGACCGACCAACCCGACGACCAGCGAGGCTTCAGCCCGCAGGAGGTATCCCATGAACATTGCCGACCGCTTGAACGCCTGCCACAGCGCCGTGGTGCACGACGTGATGAAAGACATGGGCCTGGCCTTGCGCGTGCTGCCGCGCAGCATCGTCGGCTTGGAGCCCACGATGAAAGCTGCCGGGCCGGTGTTCACCGTCCGCGGGCGGCCCGACCCGACGCTGGACAAGCACACGTCGCTGTACGAGTGGGCTGGCCTGCTGTCACGTGCGCCAGCAGGGCATGTGGTGGTGTGCCAGCCGCAGGACGACACGCGTGCGCTGTTCGGTGGCCTGTCGGCCGAGGCGCTGAACCTCAAGGGTGTGCGCGGCTACATCGTCGATGGCGGCTGCCGCGACATCCAGGCCGTGGTCGACCAGGGCTTCCCGGTGTTTGCGCGCTACGCCACGCCGATTGACATCGTGTGCGCCTGGCGGGCCGAAGCCTTCGAGCAGCCGGTGGCCATCGGCGGCCAGCAGGTCCTGCCCGACGACCACGTGCTGGCTGACCGCGACGGCATCGTCCTGATTGGTGCCGTTGATGTCGAGGCCGTGGTTGCCGCAGCCGAACGCAAGATGGCGACCGAGGGTGACATGGTGCGTGCCATCCGTGCCGGCGAAGACCCGCAGGCCGCCTACCTGCGCTATCGGGTCTTTTAGTCTTGGCATCGGGTTGCAGGCGGTTGGGTCAATCCAGCCTGGGCCAACCGAGTGTCGGCGCCCTGGGGCACTGACGGTTGGGCGCGGTGCCGGTGGCGGTGCCGCCGCATCGAAACTGCCATCAGGCCTTGGCGAGCGATGCCGGCCCGACAAGCTCGGCACGGCGCGACAGCCAGAAGGTGGCGAGGCTGCAGCCGATGAACCCCAGGGCCACGGCTGGCAGCGACCAGGGGCCCAGGACCAGCCATGCCTGGCTGCCGGCAGCCGAGCCCAGCGACATGCCGATGTAGAGCGCTGACGCGTTGATCGCCAACAGCATGTTGCGCAGGTCGGGCGCCAGGCCGATCAAGCGCTTTTGTTGCGGCGCGTAAAAGCCCATGCCCGCCATCGACCAGAAGCCGTAGGCGGCCAAGCCCAGCCAGGGCAAACCGGGCAGCAGCAGCATTGCAACGCTGGCGCAAGCCATGCCGATCACCGACAGTTGCAGGCTGCGCGGCGCACCCAGGCGATCACCGAATCGGCCAGCCAGCAGGTTGCCGGCGACGCCGCTGATGCCACCCACCAGCAATGCCAGTGACACCTGGCCCGGGCTGACGCCGAACCGCGCCTGGAGGAATGGCACCACCAGCGCAAATAGCGAGAACTGCGCAGCCATGTGGCACACCGACATCGCGACCGACCAGGCGGCCGCGCGCTGCCGAAACACCTGGCCGAAGCTCGCCAGCGACGTGCTCGGCGCGGCACGCCGGTCGTTGACCAGCAGTGCGATCGTCAGTGCGGTGAGCAGGCTGAGCATGGCCAAGCCGCCGAACATCCAGCGCCAGCCCAGCAGCGCGCCGAGCCAGGAGGTCAACGGCAGCCCCAGCACGCTGGCCAAGGTCATGCCGCCGAACACGACCGCCAGTGCATGGCCCTGTCGCTCGGGCGGCACCAGACCGGCGCCCAGGCCCGATGCCACCGGGCCCACTG